>JARLFW010000058.1 GCA_031296345.1 Nitrosotalea sp.
GCCAACCTTGCCGGACTTTTCAGGATGAAATTGAGTTCCAAATAATGTTTGATCTTCAATCACAGCTGGAACATTTATTCCATAATCAGAGTCTGCCTTGATGATATCTTCATTTTTTGGTTTCACTCTATAGGAGTGAACAAAGTAAACCCATGAACCTTCCTTTACTCCCTCTAACAATACACTTGGTTGTTTTATTTGAAGATCATTCCAACCCATGTGTGGAATCTTGAATTTATTTGGAAGAATTATAACTTCACCTTCTAGAACTCCAAGTCCTCCTAATTTTCCTTCTTCACTTTTCTCAAAGAACATTTCCATTCCTAAGCATATTCCCAACACCGGAATCTGATTTCTTACTAAATCTTGAAATGCAGTTTTTGAAGTACCAAGACTCTTGATTGCAGGATCAAAGTTTCCCACTCCAGGTAAAAGTAATCCAGAATAATTTTTTATTTTTTCTAGATTAGTTATTATGTCTACGTCGGCTTCATTTTTCTCTAACGATGATTTAAGACTGAATATGTTTCCTGCCCCATAATCAAATATTGCAACTTTTACCATCACATGGCACCTTTTGTACTTGGTATTCCTTTTTGTTTTTCATCATAACCTGCCGCGGTTCTCCAAGCTACTGCAAATGCCTTAATCGCAGCTTCAATTTTGTGATGATCATTTTCGCCATATTTTATAGATACATGCATACAGATGTTCAGATTCTGTGCCAATGATCTGAAAAAGTGTTCCAAATCCTCCTTTGAGATTCCTTCTATCTGATTTCTCTCAATAGACAAATCTATTCTTTGATATTGTCTTTTGATAAGATCTAGTGATGCCTCTGCAAGAGATTCATCCATCGGCACTGTAGAGTGACCAAATCTTGCAATTCCCACCCTATTACCCAGAGATTGATCCATTGCATTTCCAAGAGCTATTGCGACATCTTCTATTAGGTGATGATCTATTCCATCTAGTGATTTTGCATTCAATTTGAGGTCAAGCATGGCATGTTTAGATAATGATATGATCAGATGATCGAGAAATGGTAGACCTGTTTTTATGGAAATTTTTCCTTTTCCGTCCAGATTTACATCAACTAATACTTCGGTTTCCTTAGTCTTCCTATTGATTCGAGATGTTCTAGCTTTCATTAAAATCACTGAGTAGAGAAGTGATTTATGCCTTAACTAGATTTAATGTCTTCGGAATTAGATCTATAGATTTGACTATTATATCGGCATTGTTGCTCTCAAATAGAGATCTTTTTGCATCCTGGTCCTTGCTAGTACCATATACCCCACAGAATATTGTTGGAACTCCAGACTCATTGGCCTTACGTGCCATGATATAGTCCTCCATAGAATCACCTACATATAGTGAATTTTTTCCATTCATACCCTTTATTGTAGATATAAGAGATTGAGGATTTGGTTTTGCCATTTCACGTGGTTCATCCTCTAGGAACCTAGAATTATTCAAATCAAATTCGTTAAACAAGTCTTTCAGAGAATGTTTTGCAGATAAAAAACCTCTTCCTGTTACAATTGCAATTTTTTTGTCAAATTTATCATGTAGACTTTTTACAAGATCTTTATTCAAAAGTACTACATCATTTTCAATTAGTCCCAGACCATCAAAAAACTGGGGTTTTCTCTTGTAAAGTTGTAAATATAATTCAGAACCGTAAAACATTTCATCAAATATAGAGGAAAGAGGATTTTGGAATTTGTTACTTGGATACGCTAGTTTTTCTCTAATATCAAAAACATCAATATTGATATGGTCTAGATATTTCTCAACTGATTTTATTCCAGTTTGATCTGCATTTTCTATTACCTTAAGAACAAATTTAGAAAATGGTTCATTTTTTTTCTTTGCTGTTATAACGGAAAGTATTAGTGCATACGCCACATCAATCTCATCATTAAAACCACCAGTAGCTTTGAAACCTTCTATCATACTTGTTGTTACTAATCCAGATTCATTTACTTGAGCCATTTCTTTTATGATAAAATCTACAGTTTTTTTTATGGCCAAATCATAAGAATTAGACACGTCTATTAGAACTCCATCGCAGTCAAACACTATAGAATCTAGTTGTTTTATCTTCTCGATTTTTGTAGAATCTATTATGATTCCATTTTGTATTTCATTTAAAGTCAATTCAATAAATCCCGTATAGCTGTAAGAAATTTAGAATTCATATCTTGTGAACCTACAGTAACTCTCAGACAGCCTTCATGTTGACCAATTTTACCAAGATTTTTTATGGATATTCCTTGCTCGATTAGTGCCTTGTGAATTCTTTGACCAGAACCTCCTGCAGCAAAAAGAACAAAATTTGCTTTCGAGTCAAATACCTCAAATATTTTCATCTGTTTAAGATTGGTAATAATTCGTAAACGTTCTTTCTTGACAAGATCTACAATATCTATGAAATATCTGGATTGTCGTAATGCCATTATACCAACTTCTATTGCCAGAGTGTTTAACGGGTAAGGATATTGGATTACCCTCGTAAATGTATCAATTATTTTTGCATTAGCTACGAAATATCCCACTCGCAATCCAGCTAATCCAAACGATTTGGATAAGGTTCGCAGTACAATAAGATTATTGATTTTCTTTGTCAATTCTACAATAGAATAATCAGAAAATTCAACATATGCTTCATCTATTATGACAAGACCCTTGAATTCCCGAATCAATTTTTCTAGATCTTTTCTTTGAAATTGAAATCCAGTTGGATTATTTGGCATGTCAAGATAAAGAATGTCTGCTTTCTTTGAGTTTAACAAAAATTTTTCCAGATCAAGGGTCATATTTTTATCAAATGGAATTTTTATTGTACGAATAGAATATAGTTTACATCGCTCTTCAAAG
This sequence comes from Nitrosotalea sp., assembly GCA_031296345.1. Classification (GTDB taxonomy): domain Archaea; phylum Thermoproteota; class Nitrososphaeria; order Nitrososphaerales; family Nitrosopumilaceae; genus Nitrosotalea. The sequence goes on from JARLFW010000058.1 coordinate 2,884, forward strand.
AATCCAAAGGTTGGATCAGATGTTAGAATTTTTGTTTCTTTAGAAGTAAAGGTACTCAGAATAAGATCAATTATCTGATCAGATCCGTTTCCAACACCAATCATTTCTCTCGGCATTCCTATGTATTTTGAAATAGATTGAGCTAATCTTTCTGTTCCACCTAATGGATATTCTCTTACATCTATGTTTTCCTTCACTTCGTTTATTATTTTCTGAAGAAATTCTTGAGACACTACATAATTTTCGTTTGAATCAAGTTTTATCACATTAGAATATTTTTCAGGTTTCTTGTAACCTGTAAGTTTAGAATATTTTTCTAATTCTTTTACAAACCAATCTTTTTTCATGATAATCTTCCCCTTACTGCTTCATAGTGATTTGGCAATCCTTCTGCATCAGTCAAGGCTTTCATATATTTTGAAATTTTTCCCAAGGCAAGTTTAGAGGACTCTATTTGAGTATTCATCTTCATGTAATCCAATACACCAAGTGAACCTCTAGTTCTTCCAAATCTATTAGTTGGAAGTATGTGATTTGAACCTAATAGATAATCACTAGCTGAAGATGGAGTATTTTTTCCAATTAACATCAATCCTGCTGATTTTATTTTCTTTGCTAATTTTTGTGGAGTCTTTGTGATTATTTCAAGATGTTCAGGTGCAAGTTTGTTTGCAAAATCAACCATTTGTTGTTCGGTACTACAAATAGCTATGAATCCATTTTTTTGCAGGCTTTCTTCTACAATAGAGGCTCTCTTGATTGTTCTAATTTTTTGTTGTAATGATTGCAGTACCAAGTTTTTTAATTTCAAAGAGTTTGTAATTAGGCAGCACATTGTATCTGGACTATGCTCCGCCTGAGAGATTAGATCAAGTGAGACAAGTTCAGCATCTGCAGTAGCATCTGCAACAATGGCAAGTTCAGTAGGACCTGCAATCATATCAATTGAAACTACCTCACTTAGTAATGATTTTGCAAGAGTTACAAATGCTCCTCCTGGACCAACAATCTTGTCTACTTGTGGAATTGATTCAGTACCATATGCCAAGGCGGTAATTGCCTGAGCACCACCTGTTTTATAGAATTCATCCACACCACAAATATCAGCTGCTACAAGTGTTAATGGATCTATTTTCCCTTTTTCATTTGGAGGAGATACAGCAATTATTTTCTTGACACCTGCAACCTTTGCTGGAACAACAGACATAACAACAGTACTTGGATATCTTGCCTTTCCTCCAGGAATATAGCAACCCACCGTATCAATTGGCAAAAATGTTTTTTTTATAACAATACCATCAAGCGTTATTGTTATATTTTGTAATTTTTTGCGTACTGCATTTTCAGATTTTTCTAATCTCATTTTTGCAAGTTTAATACCTTGGATTTGATCTCTTCCAACCTTAGAGTATGCAGATTTCATTTCCTGCTTGGTAACTTTTAAAGAATGGATTTTTACTCCACTAAATTTTGTTTCATATTCTTTAAGGGCTTTATCTTTTCGTTGTCTTACATCAGATATGATGGATAGTACTTTTTGTCTTACTTCGCCATTTGTTTTTGGTCTAATTGATTCTATGATAGAATCTATATCTTGAACATCTATAATTCGCATCAACTTTCCTCATCACGTTTTATCTCCTCAAGTGCCAGTATCTGTTTTGGTTCATGCACCACTAAACCTTGAGCAATCTTTCGTAATTTTGGGATCATTTTGTGAAATTCAGATTTAGGAATTACAGTATTGATGCCATACCATCCTTTTTCACTTAAAGGACTTATGGTAGGGCGTTTTAGAGATGGCAAATCGTGTAATAATTTGCTAAGATGTTCCTCTTTCACATTTAGGAATAGGTGAAGGTGTTTTTTTCCCTCAACTGCTCCTCTTAGCATAGTTACGATGTCATAAATTTTTTCTCTTTTTGATTTGTCTTTAAGCGATGTTTTATTTGCAATCAAGACTGCCGCTGATTCCATCACAGTATCAATTATCTTCAATTGATTTTGTGTTAAAGTAGTACCAGTCTCTGTCACATCTACAATTGCATCTACATCTTCAGGAGGTTTTGCTTCTGTCGCACCAAATGAAAGAAAGATCTGAACATTCTTGTTCGAACCTTGACTTAACCATGGAGTTACAATAATGGGATGCTTTGAACCATAAAGTTTCTTGTAGCTCTTACACTGCATGATGAATTTAGCAGTTGTATTGAGATACTCTGAAGAAATTCGTAGTGTTTTTTTCTTCTTTGCATAAGACAAAATCATTTCATCTAGTGATTTGAAATTATAAGAATCAGGTATTGCAAGTACAAGTTTTATTTTACCATATTCTAAATCTAAAAGTATCTCAACATCTGAATTGGTTTCCTTAACCCAATCTCTTCCGGTGATACCTACATCATACAAACCAGCAAATACCAAATTTGGTATTTCCTGAGGACGTAACATCTTGACTGAAATTTGTGGGTCGTCCAATATTACACGATAAGTTCTTTCTCGTCTAACTACTCGTGTCCATGATCTTTCAAGTATCTTAAAGGTCGCTTCTTCTATGCTTCCTTTGGGAACTGCAAATTTTACCAGAGCCAATGTAGTCCTACCAAACTTCTTTGGATATATATTTAGTCGCCTAGAGATTACCCAAGATTTCCTTTGCTCTAGTTACTGAGACGTTTTCTTCTCTAATCATTTGAGATACTATCTTAGCCATCTTTTCCTGTGGAACCCCGGCGCTTGTAGCGATATTTCGTGCGTGAAGTTTCATGTGTCCTTTTTGTATCCCTTCAGAAGCCAGTGCCCTTATTGCACTAAAATTCTGTGCAAGTCCAGCTGCACCTATTATACATGCCAATTCTTTAGCTGATTTTACACCCAAAATTTTCATACATATTTTGATCATAGGATGAATGTTGATTATTCCACCAACAGTTCCTACCGACATTGGTATTTCAATTTCTCCAAGTAGATTTCCTTTTTTATCTTTTTTCCATTTTGTAAGTGAAGTATATTTCCCAGATCTTGATGCATATGCATGTGCAGCTGCTTCTATTGCTCTTGTATCTTGTCCAGTAGAATTTGCAACTGCTATAATTCCATTCATTATTCCTTTATTATGAGTAACAGCTCTGTAAGGATCATTTGCAGCAAATTCATAGGCCCAAATTATATTATCAACTATTTTTTCACCACCTAATTCTTCTTTATCAAAAATAGCTTTACCCCTCACCAACCTTTTTGTAGAATAATTAGATAATATTTTCAGAATTACTCTTCCACCGGTTATTTTCTCAATCAGTGGTGCAATTGCCTCACACATGGTATTTGTTACATTAGCACCCATTGCATCACCTACATCTATTAAAATCTCTACAACAAGCATCAGACCTGATTCTGTTGTAACTTGTTTGCATGAAATCTATTTTGCTCCCTTTCCCATTTTTGAGAGAGTTTTACTTTTGGAATTTGCAAGAGAAAGAATTTCGTCTGATGCATTAATTACTCTTGAAATAGCTGGTTTTACATCAACATCAACAACTTGAATTTGTCCTATGCTGTATGATTCATCAGCTTCCATCATGAAGCCTCCATGTTTTCTTGTAATCTTGGCTGCCTTTGATGCAGCAGCAATAACAGATGGTTCTTCTATGACCATTGGAATGAGATAATCATTTCCATTTATTTTGAAATTTGTAGCTATACCAAGAGGATATGATACAGTTCCAATGGCATTTTCAACCATGTTGTTGGCTTGTTCAAAATTAATACCTCCTTCACTCTGTAGAATCTTGATATCTTCTTTTGAAAGATTTGAGAATAATTCCAGTGCGTGTAATCTTTCTTCCCTTGTCTTTTCATGGAATTTTGGAATAGATGAATCTGTCAATTTATTTTACAACCCTCAATAGTTTATCATCGGTTTTATCAGGAAATCCTTTCCCATCTGTGTTTCCAGTAAGGATATACAGATAGTCATCAGGTCCTACTCCAACCTCACGAATTCTTCCCAATCCATCCAAGATGATCTTTTGCGATGTGATATTACCATTATGAAGAGATAGTTGGTATAGTATGTTACCACGAAGTGTAGTAAGTATAAGACTATTTTTGAAATCAAGTTTTTCTAGACCGTAATAAGCTATTCCTGCAGGCTCTACACTGATATTATAACAACTAAGAGCATCTTGATACTCCTTTGAACCAGAACATTCTTGACTTGGCCAACCATAGTTTTTACCTTTCTGGATAATGTTTATTTCATCATTTTTTGTAGGTCCTTCTTCAGTCTCGTAAAGATTTGCTTGATCATCCCATGCCAAGCCCTGTGGATTTCTGTGACCTAGAGAGTATACTGGTGAGTTTGGATAAGGATTATCATTTGGGATGGAACCATCATCATTTAATCGTAATATTTTCCCAGATAGTGATGTTAAATCTTGAGCAGTATTTTCATCTGTAGCATCACCTGTACCTATGTAGAGTTTTTTATCAGGACCAAATTTTATTACACCACCATCATCAAATTCAGCACCTGGAATTTTATCCAGTATTATTTTTGCATCTACGATTTTATTATTAGATTCCGTAATTTGCAATACTTTATTCCATAATTTATCTCCCTCTTTGTAAGTATAGTAAACATACATCAAATGATTATTTACAAAATTTGGATGTGTTGTTATTCCAAGAAGGCCAGCGTCGTTAATATCAGCTACATGAAAATCCGCTACAGAATCATTGACAAGTACACCATTATCAATAACTCTTAACTTTCCAACTTTTTCAGTAAAAAAGATTTTTCCATCACCAAATGTTAATGCCCAGGGTTTTTCCAAATTGGTTGCGATAACTTGTACTGCATCAGTTCCAGTAGAGCTGGAATTTGGTTTTGGAATTACAATAGAACCTGACGGCGATGTGATAATCAAAATTGAAGCTGCAACTGCAGCAATTATTGCTATTATTCTAGTTTTTTTATCCACAGGACTGAGACTTTAGAAATCCTATTAATTATTTCTAAATTCTTTTAAAGAGTATATATCACCCATGAGGCATTTCTTCACTTAGCGGGGTGGGGAAGTCAGACTAAAGGGGCTAAGTCATCCCGGCGGGCTCATAATCAACACTGATGAGATACCCGCAGTCCAGTAGTTCAAATCTACTCCCCGCTATCTTCAAAATAATTTCAAGTCATTTTAGAAAACCATTTTTTTGAATTATTAAATTCAATTTTTCTGTTAAATTTACCAATTCTTTGTAATGGACGTGTCAAATGTCTATGTGCGGAGGAAACTGGCAAGTAAAATTGCTTCTTAATTTGTCGTGGAATCTCTTGTTCAACTTTAGTCAATCTAGTATTTCCACATTTAGAGCATTGATAACCTTGATTTTTGCCCTTTGATTTCATGCGTTTTTTACATTTTATACAAGGAGGATTTACTAAAACGATATTTTTTTCAAGATCAAGTATTTCAAGAAATTCTACATTTAGAACTTGCTTATGTTTTTTGGAAGATTTTCGTATTCCTCCTCCAATTTTTACCAAATCTCCCTTCATTAATTTCTCTGTAATAGTAGTTAGTTTAGTTGGTTTGTATACCGCACATTTCACCGTAATTCCATTTTTATATACGGAAAAGAATACATGTCCTCCCAAAATGGTATACGGTTTTTCTACTATTTCTCCAACTAGATAACCTGAAGAAAATGTTTTTAGATTTTGAATATCAAATTCATTTTGCAAGTGATCACCAGTACCTTGGTTTGAGCGAAATACCATATAACCACTGAATTTTTCTTTGGATTTTACAAGTGACGCTCCTTTGATTACAGCGTCAGGATCTTCTCCACGCACACCAAAGAATACAGGATCAGGACCATGTGGTGCAATTAAAATTCTATTTTTTGACTCATCAAAGCTGTTAAACGTTCTAGGAAATGTGAGGTGCTGCATCTTTTCTACACTATCTTTAAAAATTTCTCTTTTTTTTCGAAGATTTACTTTATCTCGATACGAGATTAATTCAAAAGTATGATCTCGAAAGTCATATCCTATTGCACCTATTGCACCTATAAGTCCCTGACCATTACCAAGATGATAAGTTTCAAGTTAGTTATCTTGTACAAATTTTTTTGCTTCATTTCTGCTTACTAGACGATCTAGTGCCATTTTTCCAAATTTAGCAAAACCTTCCGGGAGATCTTTGTGTTCATAAAAAACTAGTCCTGGATTTGCACCATCTTTTACAGCAGAATATTTTTTGATATATTTTACAATGTTCTTTTTCACCAATTGAGGTTTTCTGGTCTCAATCTTTAATGCAACAGCTCCATTTCCTCTAGTTTTCCATGGCACGTTTGGATTAAATCGAATCAAGTATGGATAATCGAGAAACTTTACTTTCTCTTTTTTTAGATATTCTACTATTTTATAGGCAAGAAAGGTAGTACACATTCCTTTTCTTGAGTCCGTATCATCAAAACCAATATGAAGAATAGATGTCTCTTTCATTCGATTACAGTCATGGTAAGAGTAGAACGTACATTTTTGAGTTGTCTTATGTTATTCGAAATAGTTTTTTTTAGCGTCTCATTATCTTGTGCCTCTACTTTCACCACCAAGTCATAGGCACCATACAGAACATAGACATATTTCACGCTCTCCATGTTTTTTAGCTGGTTCAAAAGATCATTTTCTGCTCCCAATTCGGAATTTATCAGCACAAAAGCAATTGGCATTGATTTGGTCTTCAAAATGTACAATATTAAATATTGTGATAGTTTCGTTTGATTTAAATTAAAAAAACAATTTCCGATAATGATTGATAGTAATAGATGAGAAAAAGATTTTTGAAGAGATAGAAAAAAGAGGACCAGTCTCAGTTGCCTTAAATGGCCCGGATGGAATAATACCAAAAATTCAAGAAACAGCCACAAGAATAATGGAGAGATTTGGAATTCCAGCATATGTTATGGCAGATAGCTGTTTTGGTACATGTGATCTTAATTCAAATGGTGCCAAAGTGCTAGGTGCAGAAATTCTATTTCACATAGGACATACTATCAATTCAATGAGTTTTGGCGATAGCATAGTTCTCATAGATGCTTTTGATGATATATCATTTGAAAATGTCGCAAAAAAATGTGTGAACCAAATCAAAGAGAAAACAGTTTCACTTGTTACAGATAGTCAACATTTGCATGAAATTAACAAGGTAAAGAAAATACTTGAAGAAGGAGGTATTACAGTAAAAATTGGAAAAGGTAAAGGTCAGTTAAATGACGGGCAGGTATTTGGTTGTGAATTTTATCCTGTTACAGAAACCAAAAATATCGTAGAGGCAAATGTATTTTTGGGGCAAAGCAATTTCCATGCTGCTGGAATTGCATTATCCACTAACTTACCAACATACATACTTGATCCATACTTTAATGAGATTAGAGAAATTACAGAATTTGCAAAAACACTACAGAAAAAAGCAATACTTACCATCTACAAGGCTGCCGAGGCAGAAACATTTGGAATAATTGTCGGACTAAAAGAAGGCCAGTTTTCAAAAATAACCGCTCTTAAATTCAAAAAGGAGTTGGAAAGTATAGGAAAGAAAGTGCAACTATTTGCCATAACAGAAATTTCTGATGATAAATTACGTAATCTCAAAGGAATTGATGCTTTCATTCAGGTTGCATGTCCAAGAATATCAACAGATAATCATTTTCACAAGCCAGTGTTGTCTACTCCTCAGGCAAATGCATTACTAAAAATATTAAAAAAAGAAGGCATAGAGGGATTTCTACAGATTCCCCACTGGCTATAAACAATTATAATCATCAAATTTCAAATTAAGACATTGTCTCAGAAACCAACCCTTCCAGGAGATAAAATTGCAATAATTGAAGAATTTGAAACTGGCGAAAATACCTTTGATGATGGTCAATCCATAAGATCACTGGTAATAGGCACTTCCGAATTTGATAAAACTAATCGCATAGCTAAAATCAATGAAATGAGAAAACCGGCAGTTGCACAAGTCAATGATGTAGTTACAGGCAATATCTCAGCATTAATGAACAACATGTTTGCGATAAATATATTGTACATAAATGGAAAGTCTACGCATTCAGGTCTAGAATGTATTTGTCAGGCAAGAGGAGCAAAGAAGAGGATCCTTGTAAGAGTAGGTGATATTGTATCTGCAAAAATAATTAGTCATCTAAACGGAGTTGTACATGCTACAATTAGCGAACCTGATCTCGGGGTTTTATTTACACAATGTAACAAGTGTGGGGCAAAAGTGGTATCAATGGGCAGCAGTATAAAATGCGTAGATTGCGGATACATTGAAGAAAGAAAATTATCAACTAGATTTGGAAACAGCGATTTTATAAAATTCAGCTCTAACTAAGAATATGTTAAAAGTGGCATTCCAAGGTGAACCTGGAGCTTATAGTCAAGCAGCAGCAGTAAGTTTTTTCAAAGAGTCAATTGAGACAATACCTCACCATACATTTCATGAGGCATTAGACTCTACAGAAAATGGAAGATCAGATTACACTATACTTCCCGTGGAAAATTCACTTGAGGGAAGTGTAGGTGAAAGTTATGATTTACTACTAACTACTAAACTCAGTGCGGTAGGAGAAATATATCATAGGATATCACATTGTCTCATAGGTTTACAAAACCTAGAAAAAATCGATACAGTATATTCTCATCCACAGGCACTTGGTCAGTGTAGAAAATTCATACAAAGTAATCATTTGAAGCCTATACCAACTTACGATACTGCAGGCAGTGTAAAAATTCTCTTGGAACTAAACAAGGATAACATTGCATGCATTGCTAGTAGAAAAGCTGCTGAGATCTACAATGTTCCAATAATAAAAGAGGGAATAGAAGATAACCCAAATAATTATACAAGATTTCTCCTCTTGGCAAATAATAAAAAAGAAAAAACATCTAAAGACAAGACATCCATAATTTTTGCAGTAAAACATATTCCAGGTGCATTATACAATATTCTTGAAAAATTTAATGCAAACAAAATCAATCTAACAAAAATCGAATCACGCCCTACAAAGAGTACTCCTTGGGAATACAATTTTTACGTAGATTTTGAAGGTCATCAAGATGACGGCGGTATTTTAGATACTATAGAAAAGATACGACCAAATACAACATTTCTTAAGACACTTGGTTCATATCCAAGAGCTGAATTAATCTAGAATCCCTTTGGTCGTCTAATTGAAAATGCTGTACTAATTCCAATTATTAGAACTCCTGAAGATATAACAATGAGATGAGATGTGAATATCATTGGATTTGTAACGGCTTGTAATTTTCCAGTTACATGTAGTACAGAGTCTCCAGTATTTGTTATATTTATGAA
>JARLFW010000059.1 GCA_031296345.1 Nitrosotalea sp.
ATCTTGTCCAGTTTCCAAATAAACCAAAAAGGGAATCCACCTCAATTAGTGGTGGAGAAAAAACACTTGCCGCGATTACATTTTTGTTAGCTCTTCAAAAACTAAAACCATCTCCCTTCTATCTTTTAGATGAAGTTGATGCACATCTTGACGCATTAAATACAGAACGGCTTGCCACCATACTTGAAGACAGATCAAAAGGGAGTCAAATGATTATGGTTTCACTTAAGGACTCTGTAGTAAAGAAAGCAACTCTCATTTATGGTGTATTTCCAAGAAATGGTGTATCCCATGTGGTATCACATAGAATTTCTAATCTATCTGAAGTACAAACTAGTTTATCTTAACAAAGCACGCAGCTTGCCGACCCTGTGAAATTTCTTCAAGTTCTGGTTCTTGCTTACATTTTTCTATTGCATAAGGACATCGAGCTCTAAATCTACAGCCTTGATACGCATCAATATCTAAAGGATCATTGATGCGAATTTTTCTATCTCTATTAAGATTCTCTGGATCTGGATATGAAATTGAATCTATAAGTGCCTGAGTATAGGGATGACGTGGACCTGATAGAATTTCATTTATTGGTCCCATCTCTACAATCTTTCCAAGATACAAAATTGCAATTCTATTGCCGATATAATTTGCAGTAGCTAAATCATGTGTTATGTACAGAAAAGAAATCTTCATTCTTTCTTGTAATTCTTTCATAAGTTCCAGAACTCCAATCCTTACTGATACGTCAAGCATTGAAACCGGTTCATCGGCAATGACAACTTTTGGTTTTGTTACAATTGCACGAGCTATTGCAACTCTCTGTCTTTGGCCACCTGATAACATGTGAGGATACTTTGTTGCAATCTCTTCCACTGGTTCTAGATTTACCTGGCTTAGTGCTTGCAAAGTTAACTGTTCTCTTTCTTTTTTATTTCCAATGGAATGAATATCAAGCGGTTCTCTTACTATATCTAAAACTGTCATTCTGGGATTGATGGATGCATATGGGTCCTGGTGAACCATCTGGCAACCAAGTCTTATTTTTTTTAGACTGTCTTGCTGATTTGTAATTTCTTGTCCCTCGAAGTTTATGGTTCCTGAATCTGGCTCTAAAGCTCCTAGTATCATGCGGGCAATTGTAGTCTTGCCCGAGCCTGATTCTCCGGCCAATATCAGCGTCTCACCGCTTTTTATTGAAAATGATATTCCGTCGGCCACTCTAATGGTCTCTTTGCTTACTCCCGACAGTCCTTTTTTTGTAAAGTATTTTTTTAAATTCTTGACTGAAAGAATCTCTTCCATTGCTATTTGTTACGATCGCAAATATATCAAGCGATCAGTAGCCTGAAACCCGTTCATCGCAAAGTTTTAAAAGGCTAAGATATGAGAGAAATTCGTGAACTTCAAATTATTAGCTGTTATTATGATTTCAGGATTTCTATTCAGTACTGGCTCATCTTGGTATGTTCAACCAATCTCTGCAACTCCATATCCGAATCAATCATCATCGGGCTATGTAGGAATCTATACACATGATACAACTTCTATTGCCGATAGACAACAAGCAGCAGAACAAAAGGCTCTTGCAACATACATGAGTTACTACACGTTTGCTAACTTGGATCAATCTAAGAGGAACTGGACTGGACTGAACAGCACTCAAACTGATGAAACAAGCAGAGGCAGAAATATTGATGCTGCAGCACAAGTTTCAATGCAAAATGCAGTAGCACAATTTGACGTTATTCATGTAACACAACTAGCAAATCTTAGAGCAACTGACTATGCAGGAATTTCAAGTACTCCTACTGATGAACAAGGCAGAGATAGAACTGCCATGATTGCCAGTGCAACTGCATCATCTAATGCACAAGCAGATGATATTATGAGTCAATTAGTAAAAATTCAAGAAAAGTATTCTAATTTTGCACCAAGTACACCAACTGATACTGTTGCAACTTATGATAGACAAACCATGATTACACAAAATCAGAATACAGCTGAAGCACAAGCCGCCTCTTTAGTTAGTGAACTTGCAAAGAGGGACCAAGTATTCCTTGATCTTACTCCATATGTAGGAACAAATATTCCATTTACTTACAAACCAGGCTCTATCACCAGTGAGATGACTCACGGTGGTCGCAATTTGACACCTCAAGAAGCAGCTTCACTTGAAAAAGCTATTGGAATTTTCAATCAGATTCATCAGGCTAGTATCAATTCATTAAAATCAAGTTACTATGGTTTGACTAGCACGCCAACTGATACAAATGGTAGAGATAGGAACGCAATGATTGCACAAGCACAAGAAGTTTCCATGACCAATGCATTAAGAGTCTACAACTCTTACTATAACGGCGTAGGCCTAAAGTAAAATTATATTCTATTTTTAAAAGTATTTTAAAATTAATTATTCATGTAACCAACACATGACAAAACCTGACGATGTCTTGATTTTAGGCGGTTCCTGCTTACATTTTTCCATTGCCTTTGGGCATCTATCATAAAACCTGCAACCGCTTGGGGGATTTATCAGGCTAGGTGGATTGCCCTTCAGAGGGATAATTTTTTCAGTGTTGCCCAGTTTGGGAATTGAATTCAATAGGGCAATTGTGTAGGGATGTTTTGGATTGTTGTAAATGTCTGATAATAGGCCAAACTCTACAATCTGACCTGCATACATAATTCCTATCTTCTCTGCAATCTCAGAAATTATGCCCAAGTCGTGAGAGATTAACATGATTCTAAGTCCGCTTTTTTTGAGATTTTTCAACAGTACCATTATCTGTGCCTGAACCAAAACATCCAGTGCGGTGGTGGGCTCATCCGCAATCACCATTTTTGGTTTTAAAATCAGCGCCATTGCAATTACAACTCGTTGCTTCATCCCACCACTAATTTCATGCGGATACTTGTCTAAAATGGAATGTGATAATCCTACTGAAGATATTGCAGTCTCTATGACTTGTTTAAAATCACCTTGAAAATCATGTTTTTTTAGAATTTCCTCAAATTGTTTTTTAATAGTAAAGACAGGATCTAGAGAATTCATTGCTCCCTGGAAGACCATGGCTATCTGTTTCCATCTGATATTTTTAGTAAACTCGGAAACTGGAATGGTCAATATTGATTTGTTATCAAAAAGAATCTCGCCTGATACACTTGCATTTTCCTGAAGTGTCTTCATTATTGCAAGACCCAAAGTACTCTTACCGCAACCGCTCTCTCCTGCTATTCCAATGGACTCATTTTCTTGCAAGGTAAATGATACGTGATCTACTGCATGTACCTTTTTTCCTTGACTTTGGTATTGAACATCAAGATCATTTACAGACAGAAATACCAT
>JARLFW010000060.1 GCA_031296345.1 Nitrosotalea sp.
ACTTTGTTTTTCAGTAAATCAAGCAATATTAGCAGCTAAAGCCGGTGCAAAATATGTTAGTCCATTTATTGGAAGACTAGATGACAATGGGCAAGATGGAATGAATCTCATTAAAGAAATGCGCCAAGTATTTCAGAATTATAAATTTAGCACACAAATTCTTGTAGCAAGTATACGACATCCTATGCATGTAGTAGAAGCTGCAAAAATTGGAGCAGATGTAGTGACTTTACCACCTGATGTATTGGGTAAAATGCTAAAACATCCCTTGACAGATGTGGGTCTGAAAAACTTTCTTTCAGATTGGGAAAAGCTAAAAAAAGATAATCCAAATATCAAGATCTAGCTAAAATTTCTCTCTAGTGTTTTCCTATCCATTGATATCTGTATTCTTCATCAAACAATTCTGATTTTATTTCATTTTTTGACTGCCTAGATTTCATCTTGGCCTCAAAAAAGCCCAAACTGCCTTTGTATGGGATTGGAACTCTGAGAGCCTGGGGGTTTCTGAGCAAAAATCCGTATCTGTGACGAAATGACTCTTCATTGAAGAGATGTTTTTTATGATCTTTTTTTAGTTCATCTAGGGAATTGTATGATTTTACATCATAGACCTCAACTTTTCCAATAATTACTCCTGTTCTAAGATTGAACTTGTCTATACCTAATCTGTCACATGCCTCATCTTTGATTTTAATTGGTGCATGAATCAGACATTCCCCGCGGAACTTTGTATTCCATGTTCTCAGTTCAATTGTTTTTTTGCCATTTATTATTAAATCAGCATAGGGCTGAGACACTGAGAGACATTTCATCTATTTAGCTTGTTCCCAAGACATTCAAAACTCTTTTTGGAATATCACTTAACCTGCTAACAGCATGGGTTCTCTCATAACCTAATCTTCTTAGATTATTTGCAATTAATATTGCATCTTCTGTATCAGGTCCAAAACCTATTGCAACCATCTTAATTCCAATGGACTTGAAGTCTCGCATTAGAGAACGAACTGCATCAGGATCTGATGGTTCTCCATCTGTTAATGTCAAAAATATATCTGGTTTTTTTGATCGAAATGATGGCAGTAACATGTTATAAACTTCAGCCAATGGCGTACTTCCATTTGCTTTTATTTGTGCAAGTCTCTTGGCAGAGATACTATTCCATTTTAAATTCTCTGGCTTTACTAACCAACATACGACATGTTTTTGTTCTGTGTTAAATGCATAGACAGAAAATTTTACTTTTAAATATTCTAATACTTCACAAAGAGCAAGTGTAGCTTTTTTGTATTGTATCTCTTGATTTGCTATACTAGAAGAATGATCTAAAAGTATGACAATCTTGGTCTTGATTGCAATTTTTCTATCTGATATGAATGGTTTGTGGCCTTCAATGTAAGATTCTTCATCAAACTCATCTCCTGAAAAAACATGTTCTTCTTTCCATCCTGATTTCCATTCTTTGAATTTTGCTTTTAGGTGATTTATTAGATCTATATCTATAATCTTTGTTTCATCTACATTTGTTGAAGATGGAATGTTGATTCCAATTGTTTCAGTACTCAAACCTTTGTTCTCTGTTCTTTTTGCCTCATCAAGCAAAACTTTGAATTCTTCAAAGACTGCCTTGCCTTCTGAAATTCTCTTTGGATCTAATTCGCCAAAATCATTTTCACGATATTTTGCAATCTTGTTTAGGGTTTTTACAAACTCTTCTTCTGAAAGTGCCATACCAGAACTGATTTTAGGTATTGATATTGGGATGGTTAAAAGTGGGTCAATCTCTAAGATTTTGATTATCTCAGATACTCTTTTTTCAAGCCACTCTGTACCATATTTTTTTTCAATTGATTCTTTGACTATCTCCACGGCTAGATTGTTGGCCTTTTTGACCTTCTCAAAGGCACTAGGGGATAGTTCTCCCTTGATATCTCCTAAAAGAAAATACTGAGCAAAGCCTTCTACTATTCTTGTATTTCCGTATAATGTGTTCAATAATGGTCTGTATAGCCAGGCAATACCATATCTGAAGATAATCTCCTCATCCATTCCCTGCCATACAGTTCTTGCAATGGTCTCAATTCTTCTTGTTTCAAGTGTATTGAGAATAAATCCAAAAGCATGATCATTACTAAAAATTTTACTTGAATATCTAATTCGCATTGCTTCATACCATAATGCAGTTCTGAACTGTCGATATTTTTGAAAGTCTGTTCCTTGGTATTTCTCTAAAGGAAACATTACAACTTTATTTTCTAATAGTTTAGTTTGTACTTCTTTTAGATCCGATATGCTAACTGTAATAGATTCTTTTCCAGACCATCTTCTTACAAGAAATGTAGCTATCTCAATTAACGTGTCATTTCTAAGATGTAATGATTGCATTAACTACCAAACATCGATGTTATGATGTCATTTACTTTTTGGAATTCGACACTACCCCATTGTGAATACACATTAGCAAATACTATCTCTGCAGCAAGTCTTGTTTTCATACCAGAATCAAGTATCTTTGCAAATGCTATTGTTTCACGCAAGCTTGGAGAATAGTATAATTCTTCTACTGCAGCTGCCTGACGTAAAATATTTGCCAACTTTATTCCTTGTAAGATCTCTTTTTCATGAGATGATGAATACTGCTTGACTATCTGAAATTCAATATCTTCTGCCGGATAGTCTAATCGAAGTCTTATTGGAAATCTACTTAGTAATTGTGGTGGAAGCTCTTTTGTGCCAACATGTGATAATGGATTAATTGTAGCAACAACAAACCATCCTTTAGTAGCTTTTATCAATTCTCCACCGGATTCTTTTAGAACAATCTGTCTTCTATCATCAAGTGCTTCATCTAAGCGAAGTAGTACATCTGCTTCTGCAGAATTTATCTCATCAAGATAAAGCATATTTCCCTCTTTCATAGATTTGACTAGAATTCCTTCTTCAAATCCAATTGCACCATTCTCCATTGTTTTTGCCCCTACCAGATGACTCTCACGTGTTC
Source organism: Nitrosotalea sp. (assembly GCA_031296345.1). GTDB lineage: Archaea > Thermoproteota > Nitrososphaeria > Nitrososphaerales > Nitrosopumilaceae > Nitrosotalea. The sequence goes on from JARLFW010000060.1 coordinate 3,002, forward strand.
TCAAACTAAAATTAATTGACTCTAGCTTTATCCCTCTCTTTGCGGCAAATTCTCTTACTAGTGTAGTCTTACCCGTACCCTTGGGACCTATTATGAGGACAAATAGATCAGATGCATATGCCTTGTCTAGAACTTCAAAGGAGTTATTCCAATCTATGTATAATGATTCTGCAAGCACGTTTGATCAAGGTTCTTTCCTCAATTTAAAAATGTCTTATTATTTAGCACTAGGTATAGGAGAATTAATGTCAGAGAATGACATTTAATTTAATTGATGAATATCCATCGATATCTCTGCATAATTCTTTGCGTTACTTTGATGTCTGGTGTAATTTCACAAATAAATGCAGAACAATTAGTAATACCCAATTGGATAAAAAATAATGCCAAGTGGTGGTATCAAGATCAAATTCAGGATTCTGAATTTATCAAAGGAATTCAATATCTTATAGAAAATAAAATCATGATTGTCCCATCAGTTAATACAAATGCAAATAAAGAAAACAAAATTCCATCATGGGTAAAAAATGATGCTGGTTGGTGGGCCAATGGAACAATATCTGATAACGAATTTGTTTCTGGAATTCAATATCTTGTAAGTTCAGGGATAATTGTTGTAAATTCAATTCAAAGTAATTCCAATCAATGTGACAAGTATACCACAGCTGCAGAAAAAGAGACATGTCTTGGGCAACTAGAATATGATGAAAAAATTAAAAATTATATGGAAACTTCAACGCCTACAGTAGTCGGACCTGTTACTTTCTATTATATCAATAGTGAATCACAAAAGACAGATGACGGAAAAACCATACTTACTATACACTTTGTAATTCAAAACAATGCAAATCAAGAAGTAACAATGACATGTCAACGTCCAGATTCTTGTAATTATTCTCTAAGTGATGGGCAAAATGAAATTCAGTATTCTACAAATACTTTGGTATATGGTAGCCTAACCTTGATTCCCAATACTCCTAAATTGCTAGACTGGACTTTTTACGGTTTAATTGATTCATCCAAGAACTATTCATTTCTAGTAAAAGAAAACTGGGGAAGCGGTTCTATACCAATTAAAATTCCTTGATCTGAATTTTTTTATTTTTTATACGCCTATTCTTTCGTATGATTCATCCAAAATATGATGCAAGGTTTTATGCCAAGCGTCAAAACCATCTGGCTTCTTTGGGAAGTTGTAATAATGCTCTGTTAGTGCTTTATTTTGCTGTGCAGTGAATCTGAGTCCATCTGCAAGGGTTTTGTTTAGTGCACCTCTTATCATCATGCCTAGTTTTCCAACAGTTCCAAAGTCTGGATGTTCTCCTTTGCTAATTGCTTCGACGTCTAATTTTGACAAAAAGTGTTTCATTCCATAGTTTATCTGTTCATTTGTTAAAGTCTGGAGTAAACGTCTGAAAATTTCAAGACCTGCTGTTTTGTATCCATAATCATTAATGAAATCAATATTATACTGCCAAAGTCCTGCTTCACTGACATCTCCTGCTTCAATTGCACTTACTGCATTTTTACCTAAGATGGTTGCTGCAACTATAGCCGGACCAATTCCTCCTGCATCAAGTGGTTTTGGCATCCATGCAGAATCACCAACAAGCATGTATCCATTTGTAACCAGGCAATCATTTTGTCTTCTTACAGAAACTTGCCAATTACCTGTTACATTATTGGAGTCCATTGAATCTTCTGATAATTTTGGATTCACAATGGCTTTGTTCATCTTGACATAATCATTAATCAATTTAGTAACATCATCATGTTTTCCTAATCTCTGGTTTCTTTTTATCAACTCTTTTTGTTGTACGCCTAAACCAATGTTGACCTTGTTTTTTCCTTTTGGAAATACCCATCCGTATCCTCCAGGAGCTATATCTTGATCAAGATGAATTATGCAATAATCTGGATCAAATTCTTTCTTGTCATCTACACCCTGATCAAACTTCATGATATGTCTTCCAGTAGATTCTAAATCATCACGGTCTATTTTTCGTTCTATCTTTGTACTTATGGTAAGACCGTTTCTTAACATCGAAGTAACACCGGTTGCATCAACTACTATCTTTGCAGTCTTTTTGAATGGTTCTTTTGTAATCAGATTTGTTCCTTCTACTCCTACAACTGCTCCGTTTTCATAAATTAAATTCCTTAATGCTACAGAATATTGAATATTGATTCCTGCTTTTATTGCATCACGAAGCTGACGTTGAGGAAGCTGTTGTCTGTTTAGCATGTAGCCATCCCCATCAAAAGGAATTGATGTTTCTCTGTCTGGTGAGAATGCCATTACTCCCCTTACTGGATGCTCAATCTCTGGATTACCCCATGCAATTTTTATCCTCTCAGTCATGTAATCTACAGTATTTTTTCCAACGGCATCACCACACACCCATCCATTGAGTGTCTTCATACCAATTGTGATCTCGGGATTTCTATCTATTACAAGAATTGATAATTTTTGTTTAGAATAATATGCAGCCGATTGGGCAGCTATCATTCCTGCAAGGCCTCCGCCTGCTACTATGATATCATAATCTGTTTTCACAGCGAAAAAACAGGATGGACTCTATTTAAAAGAACCGTATGAAAATAGATCAAAAGGTATTGTGGGTCGGTTCGTCGCGGCTTCTTCACAGCGCATGCTCAGACTGGAGCGGCAAAAATATTACCTCATTCCCTTTTCTCTAGAGTTGATAAATATTATTAAACTATGCTAGGCGTTACAGATTTTATTCAAACTGTAAGTAATTCTATGTATTTTTTTGAAATTTCATCTTTTTTGTAGACTGGCATTTTTATCTTGATTTTTATTGCATTATTTTGTTGTAGACTGATCTCTTTACTTACAAGTTCATTCTTACCTATTCTCAAGAAAAGTGTAGTGTCTTCAAAATACAAATCAATGTTTTCTATTAGATCTTTCATCTGAGTCTTTGTTATTCTAGAGGCTAATTTTTTAACAAATTCTTCTGCGCGCTTTTTTGAAAGTGTTATCTTGGCAAGTAATATTGGATTTCCATAATGACCAAGAGTTTCTTCAATGGTAAATTCATCTTCTTTTATTTGAAATAATTCAAAGATTGGCTCGAATATTTTTTTACTATCTTCTGTTGCGTGTAAGATCAACTCGGCTATTACTTCGAACTGATGTGTCATGTTATATGATATGTTCAGAATAGGCTAATATCTATTAGGCTTGTAGTAGGGCAATTTCACCCTCTGCAGTCCTGATGAGCTTTGCCTTTTCAATTCCTACGTGTCTTACATGTATTATTTTCTTGACAGCCGCCATGACATCAGAATTTATCTTTCCAAATACTGTAGCCTGGATGAACTGGTCTATTGTCATCTCTGGAATGGTCTTTGTCATTACTTCCTGTGCCACTAGCCTGATTGCATGCTTTCGTGAAGTGTTCAATTTCTTCTGGGTCAGGGCAACTATCTTTATTCTGAAAATATATCCATCCCTTGTCTTAAAATCGGCAATAAAACTAATCAATGAGGAACCTCGTCTTACAAGGCTTCTAAGAAATTCCTTTGCATATTCAAATCTCTTGAAAATTGTAGTTGCTACTTCTCCATTTATTTTGTCAATCTGGAAATACAATTTGAATTGGTGCTGTGATGGATCTCCTTTTAGTATATCATGTAATGTACATTCTATTACTCTGCCAACTGCTCCCTTGTCATCAGTTATTGGAATATACGCGATTGGTTTGTTGTCAAATGAAGCAGGAAGTAATACTGTAACCCACTTTTTTTCTCTCCACTTGTCTTTTACTCTTGATGTCTTTTGACGAGCCAACTATGATGAACTTCTGAGGCCAAAATATAAGTTGTACGACATTTTAGATTAGGCTAGAGCCTACGTATTTTTGCAATACCTTTGGAACTGTAATATGTCCATCTTTTGTCTGGAAATTTTCTATAATAGCAACCATAGTCCGTGTAGTTGCAACTAGTGTGCTATTCAATGAATGGAGATATTGGGGCTGTTCATCAGTTCTGTCTCTGAATCTTATCTTCAATCTTCTTGCTTGAAAATCAAGACAATTTGAACAAGATACGATCTCTTTATAGCTCTTCTGTCCTGCCATCCATGCTTCAAGATCATATGTCTTGGCAGAGACCTTACCCAAATCTCCGCTTGATAGTAACATGATTCTGTATGGTATTCCAATTTTTTGATAAAACTCTTCTGCTATTGCAAGCATTTTTTCATGTTCATGCCATGAATCTTCAGGTCTTGTAAACACAAACTGTTCTACTTTTTCAAATTGATGTACTCGAAATATTCCCTTTTGGTCTCTACCATGAGCTCCTGCTTCCTTTCTAAAACACGTACTTATTCCTGCATATCTTAGCGGTAATTTTTTCCCATCAATGATCTCATCTGAATACATTGACACTACTGCATGCTCACTTGTTCCAATAAGGTAAAGATCTTCGCCCTCAATCTTGTAAATTACCTCTTCAAAATCCTGGGCAATTATGGCCCCCTCCATCGCATTCCTGTTTATTAAAAATGGTGTTTGTATGGGGGTATAATTTTTCTCAGTTAGAAAATCAAGTGCAAATTGTAGTAGCGCATGATTTAATCTAACAAGTTGATTTTTGAGATAGTAAAATCTAGCTCCTGAGACTTTAGCTGCTCTCTCCAAATCTACCAAGTCAAGGCTCTGTGTCAAATCAATGTGGTCCTTTATCTCAAAATCAAAAGTAGGTATACTGCCCCATTTTCTTACCTCCTTGTTTGCAGTATCGTCTTTTCCAATAG
>JARLFW010000061.1 GCA_031296345.1 Nitrosotalea sp.
AGGGGAGATGCAATGAATTTAATTGGATGCTGAAATGACGCAGACACCAAGCCCCTGTTTTGTAAATTTGTTAACAGGTGATATGTTTCAGTTCTTGGTACTTTGAGGGCGTTACTTACTTGTGTAGCTGTACTTGAGCCATTTTTTTCTAAAAACAGGAAAACTTTAGATTGGTTTGAAGTTAATCCAAATTTTGATAACTCCGTTTTAATTTTTTCATATAATACTTCCTGCTCATTTGGCTGTATGTTTAACATTGCTTCAGAAATTGAAATACTGGTTGTATCTAATGTCATGTTACTGTAATACAATTAGCACTCTTTAGAGATCTGTATGTAATAGGGTGTTACACGTGTACAATCTCGTCATTGTATTTCCGTATGAAAACTTGTTAATTAAGGAACATGTGTCATTAGGTTTTGGAAATGCATTGTAAAGATACTGCTCTTGTCACGATACTCTTTTGTTAGTTGAACTTGTACTACCACCTTGTTCTTTTCTACGTGGATTTGAATATTGTCAAATACTGGTTGATACTTGTTTATGGTTCTTCCATCATCTGTCAATTCATGTCCGTTAATTATCAGTAATCCATTTTGAATCAGATTGTTGACTTTTCTATATCCTGATGTCTGTGGTATTTTGCAAATCTCTAAAATCTCTGAAATTATTCTCGGCTTGTCAAGAACTGCATTTAAAATATTCTTTTTATCGTCATCGCCTATTGCTTCTAGTATTATTCTATTGATATACGAATCTTCGATGGCTATCCATTCTTTTTTTTCTATCTTATCTAGTTGCACCGATATTATGTGTTGTAGTAACTGCCTTTCCATCCCTTTTGCTCCGTCTCCGAAGAACTCTCTTAGAATCAAATCCAATTTAGGGAAATCGTTTGATACTTGAGTTAGATTTGTACCAAATTTCTCATATACTCTACTTTCAATTTTTTCTAGTGTGCTCTGACCTAAATTTTTCCTTATTATGTGTACTAGGGATTTCCCTATGAGGGAGTCAAATCCGGGCATGTCTTGGTTACAAGTAATTAATTAAAATTAACTTGCATGTAATTTTTCTGTATGACATGCATTCACAGTTACCTGCAAAGTCACAAAACATGATGAATTAGAATATTTGGGATTAAAGAGTGATTTTGGTTACACGGCCCAATTTTCATGGTTAGTTTCCATACTGTTTGTCTAATTTCTACACACTGATTGATATTAGACTATACCGGTTTACGATAAATAATATGTTAGATGTAGGTAAAGTAGACAAGAATAGATGTACTGCGCTTGTAGTAGATGATGATGAAGACACAGTAAATCTGTTTGTCGAATTTTTAGAGATTTGTAATGTTACTGTGATAGGAACTGCATTTGATGGAAAAGATGCTACACAGGTTTACCAGGAATTGGTCCCAGATGTTATTTTCTCAGATGTTATGATGCCAGACTATGATGGATTCTATGCTCTAGAAAGTATAAAAAAAATAAATCCAGTTGCAATTATGGTCATGATTACAGGAGATGTTAGATCTGAGACCATCAAAAGACTAGAAGATTTGGGCGCTGATGCAATAATCTACAAGCCCTTTGACATGCAAAAAGTTGTAGCAACAGTAAACGATCTACTGACTAGAAAAATGAGTCCTATCTCATCTAACTGATACAAATTTTATAAAGTATATTTTATCAATTATTTCTTATTTTATTCTAGTAGAAATATTATTTACTTACTAATTTAATGACCTGGAGCAGTTGGAGAGTAATTATCCAGTACATGGTTTGTAAGAAATTGGCCTAATGCAGCTGTAGTTCCATACATTGTAAGTCCTCCAATCACAGTCAACATTGCGATGTTGAATAATACGGTCTTGAAGAGACCTCCTTGACCAACTTTTACTGCCAACGCGTTAATAGTAGATGTGCCAAGTACGACTAGCGGCATCATCATACGGACAAAGTTAGGGTCTATTGGACTTAGTGTGAATGCATTAGTTGAAACGGGTACTGTTGATAGTAAGGTGTGAAATACTTCGATAAGAGTACTCATCAAGCCAAAAATTGCCATGGTTAGACCATGAAGTACAATGACTATAGTCTCAAAAGTTTTTGATGTCTGTACTCTCTTTGATCTTAACTCGCTTATTTTGGAAGAGATTTCTGCCACCTTGTTACCTACCTCATTCATGTTTGCTCCTTTGAGCATTGCTCTAGACATGATGGTGTTTCCTGATTCAATTATGGAAGTTCCTGATTCCATTGAAAATATCTCAAAAGATGTTTCAGAATTTATTCTGTTTTTTATGCGGTTCTTGAATGCCACAATGTGTTTTTGGAGTGGTCCGAAATTACTTCTTAGTACTGCATCAAGTGCCTGTCCCATGGAACCTACCATTGTATATATTTCACCAAAATGTCTGATAAATGGAGGATACCATTCGTCATAACTTCTCAATTCTGTTTCTAATTTTCGTGCTATGAATCCTGGTATAAACAATGGAACAACTGCAATTACTACTACAAGGGGTAGGGGTACTAGATTGGTAAGAGTAAGAGCTATGCCGATAGCAATACCTGCACCAAGAGTTACAAAAAAAGTCATCTTGAATTTTTTTGAGCTAGAATATTTTCCAGTTGATAATTTGTCTTTTGGGAATAATATGAACATGATAACTATGAATGACCCCATGCTTACTATCACTCCAACGAAGGACATGGTGAAAACTGATTCTGAATTGGTACTTCCCATGAGCATTGCCATGATGGAGTTTGAGGCAATCATAAAAGACGCAGTTGATGAAATTGTATAAAACATCTCAAGGAAAAGTTTCTGAGTCTCTAAATTGCGTTCGTAACGTATTGTATAAACATGAAGTGCAGATGCCATTTCATCTGTAAAAAATATCCGTAGTTCATCTCCAAGTCTAATCACCTGGGATAATTTTACTAGTAGCTGTTTTAGAGGATCAGAGTTGTCTTTCATCTTTGCAGCAATCATTTCACATGATCTTGCCAAACCATATCCCCATCCTACTCCAAGTCGATATACCTCCTTGAATGAATTTGAATATCTACCGTATCCAGAAGTTTGTCCGCTTTTTATCAAATCCACTGAACCGACCTCTCCTGTTGCCAATGCGTATAGGAATGCTACGAAATAAAGCAAATCCTCATCTGATTTACGCAACTCTGCAAGTTTTTCTTTAATGGCTAGTTTTTCCATCAAAGTGCATTAAGCTCCTTTAAGAATTGCTCAAGACCAATTTCTCTACATCTAGATATGGAATCATATACATCATAGAAATTGAAAATCTTCTTTTCAACCATCTTGTCCAAAATCTTGGTTCTAAGTGCAAGTTCTTCATAAAGCAGACCTTCATCTTTTCTTGCCATTCCTCTTTTTTCCAAAAGTTTTGAAATGAATAACGCACTACTTCCTTTTCCTCTAAACTTGACTGTGTCAGTACCGGGATCCCAATTGAACACTGGAATGAACATTACATTGTTTCCTTCTGGGTTGTATCCGATGATTTCATTTATGGATAATACTCTTCTAACTCTTTTACCGTCTGGTCCTGTAACTGCTGCTTGGAACATTGCAATATTCAAATTCTCAACGTTTGTTTTTGGTATGTTCATTGGAGGGTTGGTAATTCTTTGGATTAATGCAGTCATGTTTGCAGCGTGGAATGTACTGATTACGGGGTGGCCTGTCTGCATTGCACCAAATGCAATGTTTGCTTCTGCTCCTCTAATTTCTCCTACAAATATGTAGTTGGGTCTTTGTCTTAATGCTGCCTTTAAAAGATCAAACATTGTCACACTTGAACTTGGGTTTCCAGTATCTCTTGTAACCTCACTAATCCAGTTGTTATGGGGCAGTGTAAGTTCAGGTGTATCTTCTATACTGACAATTTTCCAATTAGATGGGATAAAAGCAGTAAGTGCCATCATTGTAGTAGTCTTTCCAGATGCAGTCTCTCCGTTAATGAAGACACTACTTCCTTCTGACAACATCATCCACAAGTATGCCGCTTCAACAGTCTCCATTGCTTTGCTTGGAATAATTTGTGTTATTGATAGTGGGGTACTTGCAAATCTTCTGATGGTGGCATTTGTTCCCTTTCTACTGACGTCCTTTCCAAATACTATGTTAATTCTAGAGCCTTCTGGAAGTGTAGCGTCGATAACAGGTTTTGCATGAGATACAGTCTTACCGAATTGTTCGGCCATGCTAATTATTAGATCATCAATTTCTTCAACACTTAAAAAAATAGGGCATTTTAATGCGCCAAACATCTTGTGAATTACATACATGTTACCAGCTCCTACTATTGAAATATCTTCTAGATGGGGGTCGGTAAGGAATGGATCAAGAAG
>JARLFW010000062.1 GCA_031296345.1 Nitrosotalea sp.
AGTAAGAGTTCCAAAAATTTTCATGTTTGTTTTTTACTTGCATTCTGAATTAAGGGTTCTGTCAAATCTTCGTCAGATTTGTTCCTTGTAAAAAATCGTCGGACATATGTTACTTGATGCTCATTACGTGTTCTTACTAAGAACATATAGGATATTAATCAGCATAACTACACCAAAGGTAACAAAGAGTAATGGAAGTTTTGTCTTTAAATTATCTACTGTTGATTGATACCTCCGTATAAAAAAGTAAGAAATTATCGAATAGATGGCAGTAATAGCAATACATCTTGTAACAAGTTCCTTAGCGAGATCAGATGATAAGATATCCACCATAAAGAGAATGGTGCGTATAAGATTAATGAAGATGCCGTATGATGGTTCTGTCAAATCTTCGTCGGAAATTCTCCCTGGAAAAAATTAGGTTTCTTTAATTTAAAAAACATGGATCGGGCCGGACACGCTACTATACAGTGCATTTTTGCGTTCCATTTGTGTCTAATTTTTCTTCAAACAAGTTTTTATCTATAGTAAATAAAAAAGATAATCCATTTTTCATATCTAAAAATTTGATCATAACTTTCTATATGATATTTCAAAAATAAAAAAGAATAGTTCGGTATGTTAGGATCTTATGTCGCCAGAATTTCCGCCGTCGGCAGAATTGTAGTTACACCATTGATTGACAGATATGCTTGATTGGAATTCTGAATCCAGTTTGTATGACCAACCCCAGTGAGGTTGAGCAAAATTATTGAATCCGCTAAAGTATGCAGATGTCCAATCAAATGTGGGTGTAGCACCTGTTTGACCATTTCCATATGTCTTAAGGAGAATATCGCTCATGGTTCCACCAAAGTTGAATGTTCCAATATTTCCACTTGTTGGTTGGCTACCAGGTGCAAATGTTCCGGTAAATGTTGCTACATAGCCTCCATCTATATTGCCAAATGATGATTCTGTCTGAGTATATGATCCATCTGCGGGGTTTGGACCACCAGTTGGTACTGCAAATATGCCATCATATGTTTTTAATGCATAAAATGAGCCATCGGTTAATTGCCATACCTTTAGATGTTCATTGAAATGGTCAAGAGCCCAATATCCACCAACACCAGAATCTTCATCATTTTTTACAGTATATGTAACGTCCAAAATTTTTGTATCACCTTTTAGATGAGGTTCATTCAAAAAGCTTTGGCTTGGACATATGTTACTTTTCTTAGAATGATGATCATCTTGGTCATTATTAGATGGATGTGGTTTTTCATCTTGATGAGATGATGCATTTGCAATGTAATTTGTTCCTGAAAGTCCATTCGAAGTCATCAGGGATAGTACTAGAACACAAGCTATTGCTGTGGCGTGTATTATTTTTGTCATTACCTTTCTATTCTGTCATAATTATTAAAACATGATCGCAAGTTTTACGAGACCTTGCAGACTGTCATGCCTATACTGACGGATTTTCTTTTTTATCAACAATTAGTAAAATGAACAGAAAAGAAACGAAGTAGGAAAGATTAGAAATTAAAAAAGGAGGGACAGGGCCGGACACGCTGCTGTACAGTTCATTTTCAGGTTCCATTTGCGTCTAATTTTCAAATGCGATATTTTTTATCCTTGAAATTACAACTATAGAAAACGTTGCAATAATCAATGCAATGATAGTAAATGGAAATTCGGGAATAACTGCGGTACCAATTACCTCAATCTTTGAATCATCATTTGTAATAGGTATGTCTATGACTCTATAGTTTGGGTCATATGTTCCTTCATGAGCTGAAGATATTTCGTCATCATTTACAAGAACTATAAATGATTCATCAACATTGCTTGATTTTTTTGCATCAAGTAACAATCTTGGTATTTGAAGATGAATCATGCCTTGGTTTTTTGTATCCAATTCTACAATGAGTGCAAGATCTTGTGGTTCTAGATACATGCTTTTTACCATTCCACCAGTGATTGTATAGTTTAGATCAAAATTTTGTCCACTTGGTTTATCTTTTACATTAAATGCCCCTGTTACCGGCATCTCAAATTCTTCAAATTGAAATTGTGTTGTGGCCAAAATGTGCTTGAACCCATATTGTACCATAAGAGTATAATTTCCGGGTACTTTCCATAATGGACCTTCAACTGGTACAGTTAAAGAAAAGCGCCCATCTTGTGCTACCAATATTTGGTCTACGTGAACAACATTTTGATTAGGATCGATAATTTGTATTGTTAGTGGAATTGCATTTACAATCTTCCTGACTTCTCCTGAGATGACCATAGTTTCTCCTCGTTCATACATATCCTTATCAGTTTCAACCACAATTGGAGAACTTAGGGATTTTACAGATGATTCTGCCATGCAATATGGAAGAGTTGAAAAAAATACAAATAACATCACAAATCCAGCAAGACGAGTTACTAGATCAGAATCTCTCACAGTCAAATTTGAAATCATTTCATTTATCAACGATTGAATATTTTTATCACATATAATTTTATAGTATGATTCTTACTTCTTTTCAATTAGTTTTTAGATAGCACATTTGTGTAGAATTTTTTAAAATTAAAAAACATGGATCGGGACGGATTTGAACCAGCGACCCCCGCAGTGTGAGTGCGATATCCTAACCAGGCTAGACTACCGATCCGCAAATTATTTTCAGAGTGAGTATTATTTAGTTCTTGAATTATCGTATAAAATATCAAACAAATTAGAATTTGTTTCCACAGTCTCTACAAAACTTTGTTGTCACATGTACCAGTTTTCCACATGAAGGACAGTGTTTTTCATTCTCCGAGGTTTGTGTCACACCATCCCTACCTGGGAGGCTTTTTGCATTGATAAATGAGGTAATGGAATTTTGAGGACCGGACTGTCCCATGATATTTCCTGATGCCAGTCCAGGCACAGAAGTGCTAGTGGAGGAGCGCTTGTTCATTCGATTTAGTGCTTTTTTTATCTCAAACATGGATTTTAGTCCAAGAAATTCAAGTGCAGAATATTTTAAAACTGCATCAGTCATCCCATGATAATATTCCCGCTCAGACAACTTGCCTTGTTTGTATAATGTTTGCATTTCAGTAAATGCCTCGATATACGAGTCGTAACCCCTGAAAATGTATTGTAGCTTATCAAACATTAAAGATAGAGTATCAATATCGTCTCCTCCAAAAGTAGCCATAATATCATGGATCAGAGACCACTACTTATTTTTTGATTTAGTGAGTATGTTGTTTAAAACAGGTACCGCAGAAGTCCTGACTACATTTGGGACATGATATCAGTTCTCCAGGTCTATACCCGACAAAACATTTCGAACATGCAAATGGATTCATGTTTTTTCAATAATATTCTAATACTTAATCTTTAGCAGATTTTGGAGCCTTTTTTGCTTCTAATTTATCCCATGGAAATACCACATATTCTCGGCCTCGAGTTTTTTTAGCATAGACTAATTGTTTTGGATACCATGCTCCTTTTCTTGCCACCAGTGTAGCATATACAAAATTTTTAGGATCTTTGACAAGAGGAATTATTTTTTCAAATGTAGTACCTGAATCATATATGTCATCAACAAAAAGCGTTCTTTTTGGAATGACTTTTTTGTCAACCAGTATTTTTTTTATATTAAAATGATCAGCTACCAGTCTTGCTGGAACCAGTCCCCCTCGTGATATAGTAGCAATTGCATCAAACTCAAAACCTGTCTTTTTGATCCCATCAGAGAGAATCTCTACGCATGATTCAATCTCTGACCAAGACATGTTAGATGTTCCTTTCCAATTAGATGCCAACTTACAATACTTGATTTGATTGTCTATTAATCATTTTCAAAAAGAGATTTTGTAAATTTAGATCTGGCTAAACAATTTAGCCCTAGCTAACTTTTA
>JARLFW010000063.1 GCA_031296345.1 Nitrosotalea sp.
CATCAGGATTTCCAAGATATGTGCCAATTCCTACAGATGAAAGTGAAAGTCCTGCAAAACTCTTAAAGTGATTTTTTGCTACATTTGACTGTCTTTTTGCAAAGTTTGAAGTACCATCTGAGGTAGCATGACCTGAAATCATACACTTGATAAAAATCTCGACGATTTAATTCTACTGAAGATTTTTCAAAAGTATGTCTAAAACAAACGAGATAACAAACAATGCTCCAGTAATTCTTCCAAATGACACAAATCCCTGCATAATTGGGACAAGTCTTTCAATGTCCTGATAGTGTTGTTTGAGGGCAACTCCAAATTTTATTGCCAAAGGCATGGTTGCTAGTGTAATAAGAGAGATTATTGGAAAAACTCCTAGAATAACTGATGTGATAATAACTCCGTAAATTATAACCGGGAAGATCCACATGGCCGATACTGCCTTTTCTTTTCCTAGTACAATGACTAGAGTTTTTCTTCCATGTTTCTTGTCTGCATCAAAGTCTGGAAATGAATTTACAAACAAGACTGTAGATGAAAGAACACCTGACACAACTCCTGCAAGGATTGGCTCTAGTGTTATGTGTGAGCTCTGGACAAAATATGTTCCAAGTACTATCATTGCACCCTTTATTGCAACAAAGACTTCGCCAAGTCCTGAATCCACAATTCTTGTTGAATAAAAATAGATTGAAACTATTGCAAATCCCAAAATTACAGCTATAGTTATTCCTCTTTCAAATACGAAAAATGCTCCAACTGCAGAGCCAATTATCAACATGACAATTCCCGCTTTGTACACTTGACTTGGTTTGAGTAATCCTTCTGGTAAAACTCCAGTTCCTCCGCTGAATTTTGTTCTTTTGGTTTCAGTATCGATTTGTCTTTTATAGTCCCAATAGTCATTTAGTAAATCTACACTCGCATGCAATGCTGCGACTCCCACAAATGTCAATATTGCAAAACCAATATCGATTGTCTTGTTTTGCCATCCGTTAATTGCAAGGCCTAGACAAACTGAAATTATTGATGCAAGAAGAAATTTTATTCGTACAACACGTAGCCACACTTTGAGCGTTGACATTTCTGTTAGATCTTGAATTGTTTGAATATATGTTTGGATGGAAGAATTATCTTAATTTTTCCAAATCCATACTTTCTATGGGTTTTCTACCGTTGAATCCTTCATCTTTTCCATGCCAGAATTTTATCTCTGTCTCTCCCTCTTTCCAACATAGCCAAATCTCTTCATTGAACATTAACGATGGAAAATCAAGTAATCCTTGTTCAATGCTTTTTATGGAAACACCCGTGGCTTCCAACTCTTCAATTGATTTGTAAAAATTAGTTATTGCAGAATTGAGTTCTTGTTTTTTTATGATATAATCCTTAAAAGTTGTCATGTATTTTGGATTGTTTTCCAAGTCTGACTGGATCTTGACAACTTCATTTTTCATATTTACGATATTTTGAAATTTTTTAATCACTGAAGGAAGCATCTCATTTGCTTGATTTAATGTAAAATGGGAGAACATTGTTTTTTTAATAATCTAGGCAGTTAAAAGTATTAGGTGTCTGACGTGTTTATACTGATGATATTACTTCGGAGATAATTCTTGAAGCTAGATGGGACGTTCTATCCTTGATGTCGTAATTGGGACATACCTCCATTATGTCTAGTCCGCAAATTCCTTTTTTTACAATCGACTTGAGAAGAATGGCCACCTCCGTATTTCTTAGGCCTAGTGGAACTGGAACAGAAACTCCTGGAGCATACGCCGGATCAATTGCATCCATGTCTAATGAAACATATGTATTTTTTCCAATTCTGTCAAGAATTGTTTCTTCAGTTTTCTGGATTCCGTTTCTAATTATATCAAATGGAGTGATTACTGGTACATCATACTTTTTTATATTGTCGATTTCTTCTCTTTCTGGAGTTCTTATTCCTACCATGATACTTGTCTTTATGTCGATATATTCCAAAACATCTTGGAATACTGAACCATAGTAGCCTTGTACTGAACTTACAAAATCTGGATGCGCATCAAAGTATACTAGGGATAGCGGACCATGTTTTTCTGAAACTGATTTTATTATTTGGGTTGTTATAGAATGATCTCCTCCGATAGATATGGGAATTTTTGATTTAGAAACTATCTTGTCCATGGCGTATTCTATTTGACTGCGTTCTATGTTTCCATAATCGTAAACTTTCTTTGTAATTCCACCTAAAGGTAATCCAAGGGAGACTACATCGCCATGCTTGTATGTGTCCCTTATGGATGAAATCTCTCTAATTTTATGTGGAGCCTCTGATGTTCCCTTTCTAAGTGCATGAGATTTTGATTCATCAGGAATTCCAACAATTACAATATCTGATTCATCAATATTATCCGTATTTGCCCAGCAAATTTTCATCTTTTAATTGAGATCTTGTAACTATTAAAAATTCGGTAATCGGCGATCAACTGTACTCTAAAATATTCTTGTAAACTCAACAAAATTAGCTTATTTTTAATAATTAAAGCTGATAAAAGACTATTATAAGGAATTTTCAAAGTGTGTTTGTATGAAGCAAAAATCTGGAGAAACTCTTGTGCGAAGAATATTCTTACCACATTTGTTGGAAATAACAGCAGGAATTCTAGTGGGAACTAGTTTAATTCTCATATCTCACAAATAAAGATCTACTTTTAACAAATCTTTATCCCATAATTTCCGGTGTTATGATTTTTTGTATGTTATATCTCCTGCCAGCAGACGTTGGATTTTTCCTCTATTTGATAAAAGGAGTGCGCCTGTTTCATCAATTCCAATTGCTTTGCCCTTTAACAATCCTGTAGTTGTAGTTGCGGTGACACTCTTTCCTATGGTGGAAGATCTCTTGATCCAGTTTTTTCTAATTTCTCCAATTGAGTTTGATATGACTTTATTGTACATCTGTTCTAGTTCGTACAGAAATTGTTGTACCAATTCCACAGGATTGCATTTTTGATTTTCTTTTACCAGTGTAGTAATTCCATAACGTCTTTGAGGATCCTTGACAAGTCTTGATATCTTACTTGGGCTAATTCTAAAATTAATTCCCACTCCTATTACAAGATAATCTATCTTGTTTGATTCTATGGCAACATCAATTAGAATGCCTGCAACTTTTTTTCCTTTTACTGTTAAATCATTTGGCCACTTTAATTCTGGTTTTATTTTTAATGTCTTTTCTATTGCAATAGCTAGTGCAAGAGATGTAATCATGGGAAATAATGATGTTTGTGATAACTCAAAGTTTGGTCTGAGTAGTATTGATAGCCATATGCCCCCTTTTGGTGAGACCCACTTTCGATTCAATCTCCCCCTTCCTTTGGTTTGTCTCTCTGCTATTACCACAGACCCATTCTCATGAGGTTTCTGGGATAATTTTAGAGCAAAATTTTGAGTGGAATCTATTGTATCAAAATAATATATTTTTCTTCCAATTATGTCAGTCTGAAGTCCATCTGAAATCTCCCATGGTAAAAGAAGTGTAGTGTCTAATTGTAATTTGTAACCTGTCTTTGGTTTTGACTCTATCTTGTATCCAAGTGACTTGAGTTTTTTGATATTTTTCCAAACTGCAGCTCTGCTAAGATTCAGTGATTTGCTTAGTTTTTCTCCAGATAAAAATTCTGATTGGTGAGATTTCAATAAAGTAATTATTTTATCAAGTGCTGTTTCATCAAATGACGTATACATGTTATAATGACTATTATTCCAAGTTGATAAGTTGATGCTTATTCCTTTAATAATTTTTTTATATTCTCTTCAAGAAAATCATTGGTTCCAAATGCAACATCTCGTAGTATTCCCTTCTTGTCTATTATGATAGTTGACGGAGTTCCACGCAATGTAAATTCTTCAAAAGTCTGTGCAGAATATTCTTTGCTTTTGAGATACTGCTTTACTCTTTCCATTATTTCAGATTTTTGATTCTCGCTATATGATTCAAATCCTGGAACATTGGCCTGAATTATTTCATCTATCTTTGTCTTGCTCATTGGTTCATCATCTTTTTTAAGTAAATCCATGCCAACAGGGAATGGAATCTTGTAAGGAAGTTTGTTTCCATCAACAAGTTGGCCGTATTGACTGAGTGCCTTTAGAGTCTCACCTATTACTTCACCCTTTGTAAGTAGTAATTCTAAATTTTCAATTGTGTTTTTATCAAAATCCTCAAACGCTGTAGCTATTCCAAGGACAGTGACTCCTTCTTTTCTATATTTTTGGTAAATGTCTATTGCTTGAGGAATTCCATATAGAAAACAACCAGGGCAATTTACTTGGAATACTTCGACTAGCACAACATTGTCTTTCTCCTTGTCAATGTTGGTTGGTAACCCTTGTACCCATTTTGATACGCCAAGATTTGGCGCCTTTGAGCCTATCTTTGCCACCATTTGATTCGTACTTGGAAATATTCCGTGTCTATTTGTTTGTTATGGGCAAAATCTTGAGAGAACCAAATTATGCTGTAAAGGCAAAAAGATCATAGAGTGGGAATTTTTTTATAGATCATATTAATACTCAATGTCATGCGACCTAAATTGCTCGTGCTATTGTTTGTAACCGGAGTTTTGGCATCGTCTTTTGCAGCTTCAGTATTGCCTGCAGCAAATGCATTGACTGCAAGAACTGATTTTAGCAATAGACACCTTAGTGCGTCTTATGGTAACAGCCCAATATGTGGTGACCATGTATGTGCACCAGGTGAAAAAACTGCTTGGGCAGATAAAATATCTGCTTTACAGAGGGGAGGAACTGGTAAAATTGTAGCCGGCGAAACATATCGAGATGTATTGAAAAATATCCAGTCCACTTCTGGTATGTCATCAATGCATCAAACTACCAAGATAACTGAAAAATTAGGAGTGGGTGCAAATATGACTGGCGCTGGTAACATGACAAAAGGTACCAAGTAGTTACTACAAACTCCTCTCTAATCATTTTCTGCGCATGAATGATTCATAATTCTTTTATAACCCCTTTAGGAATCATGATCGATGTCTAACAAGATAGTATTACTATTTACAACATCTGTAATTTTGGCATCATTTGGTGTAATGGCAATTCCGCTGGCTAGTGCACTAATTACCAATCCTGTAGACAATAGTCATGTCACTGCAAGATTTGAAGGTGACTTGAAAGTATGTGGTAATCATTTGTGTGCTCATGGTGAAAAAACTTTTTGGGACAAAGCAGTATGGGGCGCCCAGAATGTGAGTCAAGGTAAAATCTCTAGTACTACACAGCACGGTGAAAGCGTAATGCAAAAAATGGCAGGTTCAACTATTGGAACAACAACTTCCCATGGATCACAGAAACCTACAATGCATTCAACAATGCCTGTGATTGGTGCATCAAATGCCAACATGACCGGTAACGTTCCTAATAACAAGTAATCATTGGGACGCAACCAATTTTGTACAATTCATAATTCTTTTATATGCCCTTTAGACCACAAGAACTAATGTCTAATAAAATAGCATTACTAATGTTTGCAGCAACTGTTCTTTTGACATCCACAGCAATTATGGTAGTTCCACAAGCTAGTGCTTTAACTCCAAGTACTGTACCGAGTTACTACTATATTTCTACAGCAAGCTATGGTAATAGTATAGTCTGCGGTGATCACAAATGTGCACCTGGTGAGCACACCAAGTGGGTTAATGCTGTATGGCAATCCCAAAAAGTAGGTTATGGCAAAGTTGGAAATGCACCACATGGTGAAGATGTAATGTCTCAATTAGCAGTAACAACTCCTGCATCAACTACAATGCACGGAAACACCAAGTAA
>JARLFW010000064.1 GCA_031296345.1 Nitrosotalea sp.
AAAAAATAATGTAGTATTATGTTTCTATCCAAAAAACCATCTTTTTGCATGTCCATCGAAGAAGGTATTTCAAATGGCAGAGGCCATAATCGAATCATATCCTAAGATAAAAAAGCATGCAGAACTCTTTGCAATATCTGTAGATACAGTTCAAGATCAAAAGAAATTTGTCGAAGAATACCATGTCCCATATCTTCATCTCAGTGATACTCAAAAGATCGCTTGCAAGGCATATGCTGGGCTAAATATTGCAGGACTTGCAAAAAGATCTACTTTCATTATAGACAGAGATGGAAAGATTTCAAAAATTTTCAGAGATATCAGTCCTGAAAAACACGGTCAGGAAATAATTTCGTCATTACAGAATTTAAAATAATTGGATTTTATCAATTCAATATATTTTTAAAGATGTGAGTTAAGACTTGATTTGTGCTAGATCTAGTCGCAAAAAAAATATTCCTTACTAAAGGAAAGGGTGTACATCCAGATAGACTAACAAGTTTTGAATATGCATTAAGAGATGCGGGAATTGCCGGAACTAATTTGGTTTTAATATCTAGTATATTTCCACCAGGTTGCAAACTAATTTCAAAAGCTGAAGGCTTGAAACTGATACGACCTGGTAGTGTGACATTTGCAATTTATTCAAGACAGGAGAGTAATGAGCCACATAGATTGATGGCAGCTTCTGTAGGTATAGCAGAACCTAAAGACAAGACAAAGTATGGTTATCTCTCAGAATACATCTCATTTGGAGAGACTGAAAAAGAAGCAGGTGATTACGCTGAAGATATAGCTGCACAGATGCTTGCATCCTCACTTGGAATATCATTTGATGTAAACAAGAGCTGGGATGAGAAAAGACAACAGTGGAAGATATCAGGACAGATATACAAGACTAGAAACATCACCCAGAGTGCTGTAGGAGATGCAAAAGGTCATTGGACTACGGTATTTACCGCCGCAGTATTGATTCTCTAAATTTTATCTTCTTTTCATGAATATGTAGACTGCGGCTGCACCTGCTGCAATTATGCCAATCAACGCATAAGTGGAATAATCGTTAGATGATTTTACAGGTGGTGTTATAGGTGTGACAGTTGTATTGGTTTGTGTAGATTGTTCCTGTAATGGGCCACTACCTAATACCAACAAAGATTGATCACTTGTAATCGACGTTGTTTTTCCAAATAGGTATATTGCATTAACTTTCTGTCCTGACTCTGGGTCAATGATCCAGCCTTCCTTTGTCAAGTCTGATGGAAACTTTTGACCATCTTTGATTGTAGTTGGAGATAAATTCCCACCATGATCTGTTACTGCGATATTATTATTAGATATTGCAGTGACTTCTAGAATGGAGTTCAAAGGAAAGAATCCCACACTATAATAATTTGATCTTTCAAGTTTATCGATTCCAAATAACTCTAGTGGCTTGATTGTGGTTACATTGCCTTTGATAGGAATGTGTTTTGAGACTTGTAATTGATAAAGCGGTGATCCTTGTCCTGGAGTTATTGCAAATGTGACTGAAGAATTGGAATCTTGAGCCATCTTACTTGCAGCATCAAAAAATCCTCCATCATCACGAATTTGTTTTGGTATTAGAATAGAAGATAACCCATCAAAAAGATAAGAGGAATCTGGTCGTGACATTGTATATACAACTGATATGGTTCTATTTCCTGATACAATTCCTGTTGTACCAAGAGCGCTATTGAGTTCTCCCTTTGGATTGACATATACGAGCCAAAATTTTGCGTCTGTTGCAAATGCTTTGTTTATACTGTCAATCAAAGTATCTCCCACTTGTCTGGCATTTGTTTGAATTGTTGTAATGTTGTAAGTCTCAATGAGCGACGGGGAAACTATGTTAATTATGATACATCCTTGGTCTTTCGTAACTCCTATGACACACGTGTCTGCATTTGTTATCGCTATGGAAGTTACATTGGCAGTATTTGCAAGTTTTTCACTAAGATCTGTTGGAACTCTCATTTCTACTGGGCTTGTAGATGCCAAAGTGATAAACGCAGTAGTCTGATTCTGTACTTTTTCATCAACTAGTATGTTGGCTGTTTCACGATATGATGCAAGTTGTGGTTGTTGTGCATAAACTGAGACAAATGAAGTAAGTAATAACGAGAAAATTAATGATAATACAAGCAAGTTTTTCATTTAATGCAATTTTTAAAATCGAACTATTAAGTTTACCCTCGTAGTTTTTCTACCTTTATTGCAAACCTCTGAAACGGTTCTTCTTTGTAATGGTACTTGCAGACAAGCATAGTCTGTCGTGGATCAGGACCACAGTCATAAGTAATCAAGTACTCTGCTTCCCTATTACAACATCTAAGGTATTTCACTCGTGCAGTAATAGTTCTCATAAAATAAAATAGTTCCCGATCTAAACTCTAGGTTTAAATTATAATGTGTTCATAGTGTCCTTGACATCGGTTCAAACCGTAGGGGAACATTGCCTGGCAGTTGGGGGCGCTTGACTGCCAGGCGCTTTAATTAATTACCTTTCCAAGTCTATCTGTTTGATTTTTGATATATTCAAAACCTTCTTGCCAGAAACTTTCTGATGTTATGTCGATTCCGTGCTCCTTGAGAAGGTCTTCTGGCTTTTTTGAACCGCCTGCAGATAAGATGTTGACATATGTGGAGGAAAATCTCGCCCCTTCTTTTCTATATCTTTGGTATAATGACAAAGAAAGTAGATTTCCAAAAGAGTAGGAATAACAGTAAAATGGTGAATGGTAAAAGTGAGGAATGCATGTCCATTCTGTTCCAAAGTCTGGAGTAATGTCTACCGAGTTACCAAATTGATCTTTTAGAGTCTTCATGTATTCTGATGTTATGTCTTGAACCATTGCTCCATTGCCAATCTTTTCATGTGCTGCTATCTCAAATAGTGTAAAGTATGCCTGTCGTCCTACTGTTGCATACAAGTCATCCAAGTGTTCTAGAAGATTGGATTGTTGTTCCTCCTCTGATATCTGATCAAGAATTTTGTTAAACAATAACATTTCAGAAAATGTAGAGGCTGTCTCAGCTAGTGGTAGGGGTGCTTCGGCTATGAATATTGATTTGT
>JARLFW010000065.1 GCA_031296345.1 Nitrosotalea sp.
TAGTTAATTTTTTAAAATGAGCCATATTCTCATTTACATTGTCTTTTGCTAACTTACATGCCATTCCAAATCCAACAATACTTGCTACATTTTCTGTGCCCGATCGTAATCCTCTTTCTTGACCTCCTCCTAACATTAGAGGTGATATTTTTACGCCATTTTTGATATACAATGCACCTACACCTTTTGGACCGTTTATTTTGTGAGATGATATTGAAAGCAAATCAATTCCAAGTTCCTTGACGTCTATGGGGGTCTTTCCTACTGCTTGAACTGCATCTGTATGAAAAATAATGTTCTTCTCTCTTGCAATTTGACCTATTTCCTTTATGGGCTGTATTGTGCCAACTTCATTATTAGCATACATTATTGTAATCAGACAAGTGTCATCAGAAATCTCTTTTTTGAGATCTTCTGGATTTACAAAGCCATATTGATCTACAGGAAGAAAAGATACTCGATATCCTTCTTTTTCAAGATGTCTACAGGGTTCAAGTATTGCGTCATGTTCAATGGATGATGTTATGATGTGTTTACCTTTACTTTGTGATGCTATTCCATAGATTGCAGTATTGTTTGATTCTGTTCCTCCGGAAGTTATTAGTATTTCATTACTATCTGCATTGATGAGTGCGGCAATTCTTTTCCTTGCATTTTGAATAGATGTGTTTGCAAGTCTGCCATGTTTATGTATAGACGAAGGATTTCCGTATTGCTCTCTGAAATAAGGTAACATCTCTTCGATGACCTTTTCATGAACTGGTGTAGATGCGGCATTATCCAAGTAAATCAATCTGTTATCACATTGAGTTTACCTGATTGATATCCACTAGGATCAACTAAAATTGAATTAAATCCAAACTGATTCATGTATTCCTTTAACACTGACATCTTTTTCTTGTCACTGAGAAAAACAATTTCATTTTTATCCACTTCTATATTGGCACTATCTCCAAAGTCTCGAACTCTTACCTGTCTTACTCCAAAAAGTTGTTTTATCATTATCTCACTCTTCTCAATTCTTGCAAGCTTTTCAGCAGTAACGGTATTTCCCCATGGAATGCGAGATGCTAAACAGGAATTGGATGGTTTGTCATGAATTGAAAGACTCATCTCTCTTGCTACTCTTCTAACATCAGATTTTTTAAATCCACTTTCCACTAGTGGACTTTGAACACCGTTTTCTTTTAGGGCTACTATTCCAGGTCTGTACTCTGTAAGATCATCTAGATTAGTTCCATCAACGATGAGGCTAATTTTTTCTGTTTTTGCTAGTCTGAGAAGATGTCCTGATAATTCTGTTCTGCAATGAAAACATCTGTTTTGATCATTCTTTACAAAGTCCGGATTATCAAGTTCATTGTATTCAATAATTACATGCCTAATTCCTATCTCTTGACAAACTATCTTTGCAGATTCCAACTCTTCCTGAGAGAGTGTCTTATAGTCTGCTGTTACTGCAATAGCCTGTTTACCTAGAGCTTTTTGGGCGGCATATGCCACAAGAGCACTGTCAACACCGCCAGAAAGAGCTACCAGAACTTTTTCTTTTCCATAAAACCAATTTACTAATTCTTCGAACTGTTTCATTTTATGTTTAGTCTCCGTTTGACTTCATCTGATATCAAATCTGATGTCACTTTAAATGATAATGCTAATGACTCTGCAATTGATTTAACATCATCTGATTCTACTTTGAAATGCTTTACAGCCTCCTCATGTTTTACAATCTTACATCTCACAGTGAAATTTTTTCCTTGTAATAAAATGGGTACTGTGACAATTATTCTTGGAACAATATATCGATTAGAAGATCTTACTCGTACACCTAAAGTGCCAGTCTCTGAAACAAGTATACTCATTAGGCTATTTGTAACAGATGATTCACATATGATAGAAACAAGATTGGTTGGTCTTCCTTTCTTTGTTATAGCTCCTGTTACAGTAACATCTTTTGCACCGTTTGCAATTAACTTGTCAATCATATGTCCAATTGTCTCACCAGAGACATCATCTAGGTTTGTTTCAAGAATTTGTACTGTATCTAGATGAAATTCATCAATTGATTCTCCTCTGACAATTTTTAAAACATTGGAAAATCCCTCAAAGTCTTTACTTCCAGCACCATATCCTATTGATTTTATTTTCATTGTTGGATAAAATTCTGAACATCTATTTGCCAGATTTACAAGCAGACTTGCACCAGTAGGTGTAGTTAGTTCCTCTTTGACTTGTCCTCCACAAATTATTGTATCTGAATTACGAAATATTTCAAGTATGGCACTTGCAGGATTGGATGTAGTTCCATGAGAGAAAGTTAGAGTGCCTCCACCAACTGCCACTGGTGTTGAAATAATCTGGTCTGAAAATAATTTTAGATCATCTAATGCTATGGCAGAACCAATGATGTCTATGACAGTATCAATACTTGATGCTTCATGAAAATGTACTGATTCTAATGGTTCTCCATGTATCTTTGACTCTGCATGAAGCAGTGATCTGATGCTTTCCTTTGCAAAAACTTTGGCTTTCTCCGATAATCCTATTTTATCTGATGTTGACAATATGCACTCTTGAATTTCAATTCCTTTTCGTTCGTGGTGATTCTCACTTGTCTCTAAAACAAGATGTGTTGCCTCTATTCCATGTTTTACAACCTTGTCAAAATCTAATTTTGTAATTTTAGAACCTTTGAGATAATCTTCAACTGAATGTACACCGTCTATGACTTTGGACTTGTTTGCTCCTATGCTGACTAATGAAGAAAGTAACATATCTCCCGAGATTCCAGCTATCTGTGCATCGATTACAAGTACCATGATTTTCTAAACATACTAGAATGCATATAAATTGTAATTTGTCCGTAACTTGTTTGAAGAAATACTGTATCGTAATTCTGATAAAAGACAGTCAAGTTTAATTAGAGATTACATTGAGGGCATTTTATGATTACAATTATTGGCTCTGGAAAAGTGGGCGGAGCAGCTGCATTATTTACAGCTCTTAGAAAAGTTACAGATGAAATACTGCTATTAGATGTAGTTCAAGGTCTTCCACAAGGAGAGGCTATGGACATAAATCACATGTTGGCAGAAAAAGGAATTGATGTAAACGTTAGAGGTTCAAATGATTATTCTGAAATGAAAGGCTCTGATATTGTAGTTGTTGTTGCTGGTTCTGGCAGAAAACCTGGAATGACAAGAATGGATCTTCTAAAAATAAATGCATCAATAGTAAAAGGTGTTGTAGAAAATATTCAAAAATATGCTAAAGATTCAATGATACTTCCAGTGACTAATCCATTAGATCCAATGGCATATCTTGCTTACAAAGTCTCAGGATTTCAAAGAAATAGAGTATTTGGAATGGGTGGAATGCTTGATTTGTCACGATTTACACAATTTATACATGAAGCTACAGGTTACTCAAGAAATTCTATACGTGCACTTGTAGTAGGTGAACATGGTGAGAACATGCTCCCACTTCCAAGATTCTCCACGGTATCTGGAATACCACTTTCTTCAATTTTACCAAAGGAGAAGATTGAAGAAATTGTCCAGGGAACAAGACAAGTTGCAGCAAAGGTAATAGAACTAAAGGGTGCAACAGTTCATGCCCCTGGAAATGCAATATCTACAATCATAGAGGCAGTATTGAACAACACAAGACAGGTTATTCCTGTGGCAACATATCTTGATGGAGAGTATGGTTACTCTGATGTCACTATTGGTGTTCCAGCAGTTATAGGTAAAAATGGTATTGAGAAAATAATTGAATTGGACTTGGATTCAAATGAAAAAGAGTGGTTCAAAAAGGGAGTAGAAAGTGTCAAGGGAGCTATCTCAAATCTTGAGCTTTGATTAAATTTTTAACTACACTCTAACTATCAATTTATGTTGGATCTTACAGAAATACTTGAATCACTTGATCTTGGAAAGATAAGCGTCCCAAAGGCTAAGAAGCTGCTTTCTCTCTACTCTGTAGAAAAAATTGAAGATTTTGCCAAAATGGATATGAGTAGAAAATTACGACGCGGAATACCTGAGGTTATTTTCGCTGAAAAAAAAGAATTTTCGGACCTTAAGAAGATAATTCTTGCAACAACATCCAAAGCTGATTCTGTTCTTGTCTCAAGAATCAATAAAAGTCACTACAAGAAAATATTGACTTTTTCTAAAAGGAATAAATTGAAAATACAGGCAGGTAAAAACACCACAACTATACTTTTCTTCAAAAAATTGTCTTCCACGGGAGGAAAAGTAGGAATACTAACAGCAGGAACTTCTGATGTTGGTGTAGCAGAAGAAGCAAGACTGATGTGTGAATCTATGGGCTGTCAATGCATCTGTAGTTATGACGTTGGCATAGCTGGAATTCATAGATTGTTTCCTATAGTTAAAAAAATGATACGCGATGAGGTGGATGCAATTATAGTAGTTGCTGGAATGGAAGGGGCACTAGCATCAATAATCTCATCACTAGTGGATATACCAGTAATTGGAGTGCCGTCATCAGTGGGATATGGTTATGGAGAAAAAGGAGTTGCAGCATTGGCATCTATGTTACAAAGTTGTACTTTGGGACTTTCTGTTGTGAATATTGATAATGGTATAGGTGCCGGAGCATTTGCAGCTAATGTCGCAAATAGAAGTGTACGAAAAAAATCAGGCCTTGATAATTCCAAGACTTCCTAATTCAGAACCTATTCCATATCCTATAAGGGCAATACCAGTACCTAGTCCTGCCATCTCTAATCCTCCTCGTAGCATGCTGATGTTGGCAATTTTTGATTTGATTGCACCAATGATAAAAGATGCAGAAAGACTCACTCCAATTGCCACAAAGAGTGGAATATATCCGCTTAGAAAGAAATAGGGAATAATCGGTAGGATTCCTCCTACAAGAAAAGCTCCAAACATACGAAAAGCACTCTTTAGAGGACTTCCAACTATTTCTAAATTCAATTTGAGTTCTTCTGTAAGCATTGTATCTAACCAAACTTTCTTGTCTGATGTTACCTTGTTTACGATTTTCTCTAAATCTTCACCTGTGAATCCTTTTGCCCTGTATACATCTTCTATCTCTCTTCTTTCTGCTTCTGGAACATTGTCCATCTCCCATTTCTCTCGTTCAATCTCAGAGTCTAGAATCTGTCTTTGTGATTTTACAGCAAGATAATTTTGAACAGCCATTGCTTTAGCACCTGTAAACATGGCAACCACGGCTGCAAGTATGATTATATTGGAAGACATTGCAGCTCCTCCAACTCCCGCTACGAGCCCTAGTGAAGTGTTTATACCGTCACCAAAACCAAATACGAAATCTCTTATCGAACTACTCTCTTTTTGATGTGCTTCAACATGTCTTGGCTCTACTCCACCCATTGTCTGCAGTATGTAATGCCTGTTTATATGTCAAAAGCAAGAATTTTCATAATATAACAAGGTAAACGATTTATATCATAGATATAACTCGAAGAAAGAGAATGGCAGGAAGGAGAATAGTTCTAACTGCAGATCGTAGCCTCATGACTAATTATAGAGGTAATTTTCTGTATGGCTTTATTGCATGTGGTCCTTATGAAGTAGTTCCAGAATGGGTTTTTGATAAGGTGTTCTGTCCACCAGTAGAAACTGATCAAGTGACTGGTGAAGCAAAGGTGGCTCAGGTCGGATTAAGAAGAGTTGAATCTGCATTGTTGCAAGGTTACAAACGAGATGAGGTATTTATTGCAAATCCTGATTATTTAGAAAAATGTGTTGGGCCTGATACCAAGGTAGTAGGAATTAATGTAATGGATCCGCTTGGTATGGCTCCAGTTACCACTACAATGTCACCAGAAAAACTCTCTTACATTGCAATGAAATTTAAGAGAATGTGTGCTCAGATAATTCAACTAAAAAAGAAGTATAACTTTCATGTCGTAGTTGGTGGTAATGGTGCATGGGAACTTGCAAAAACTGATAGAATGAAAATTCATGGTATTGATACAGTTGTAGTAGGAGAAGCAGATGAATTGGCTTTAGATCTTTTCCATGATCTAGAAAAAGGTGATGCCCCAGAACTGATGCATTGTTTTGTTAAAAACATACAAAATATTCCAATGATTCAGGGACCCACCGTTAACTCGTTAATTGAGGCGATGCGAGGATGTGGACGAGGCTGTGACTTTTGCGATGTTAATAAAAGATCGAAAAAAGACTTGCCTTTGGAAAGATTGCAACAAGAGGCAAAAATTAATCTAGATTATGGTTTTGATTCTATTTGGTTGCATTCTGATGAAATGCTTCTTTATGGTTGTGATAATAAAGAATTTCAACCAAACTATGATGCCATAATTGAATTATGGAAAGGTCTAAAGTCTTTGGGTGCCAGATTTGTTGGAACTACCCACATGACATTTTCTGCGGTATGTGCTGACCCCAAACTTCTACATGATATGTCTGAAGTAAATGGCATGAGTGATGAAAAATGGCTTGCCACTAATCTTGGAATTGAAACGGTAGCACCTAGAATGGTCAAGAAACACCTTGGAGTTAAGACAAAACCATTTTCAACCGATGAATGGGGATGGGTTGTACGAGAAGGTGCAAGGATATTAAATGAGAATCATTGGTTCCCAGCAGCTACTATCATAATTGGTTGGCCTGACGAGACACCCGATGAGACTCAATATACTATAGATTTGATTGAAGACTTTAGAAAAACAAGAATGCGTGGTCTGGTTGCACCATTATTGTATCAAGATTTTAGTGAAAAGAATTCAATGCATTTTGGTAACCTTAACGAAGCACAATTTACTCTATTCTGGAAATCTTGGGAACATAATCTCCGAGTCATCAATGATATTATTCCTATAATTATTAGGAACAAGACATTTGGTCCGCCTATGAAACTTGCTATGTATGGTATGATAAAAGCTGGAACTTGGGCAATTATGAGATATCTACGTGGTTTGTCTAAAGATCTCTTCAATGGTAAACTTCCAGAAGATATAATGGAAAAATACGCAAGAAGTAGATCTGTAAATGCCCCTTCTTACACTAGGTAGATTTTTTCTCTAAGGTTCTAATTGCAGCATCTGCAATAGTATTTGATTTAGGGGTTAAAACAACAAAATAGATCTTGTCTGATCTTTCTGCAGATTCTACACTTTTGAATTTTTTTAAATTCATGTCAAACTCTAGCAATTTTCCATCCAGTTTTCCTTTTGAATATATCATCAAATAGGAATTTCCTGAAGCCGGAGTCAAGGGTATTATAGAAAAAATATATCCTTTGTACGAGTTTATTGGCAAAACATTTTTCATTGGTGGGGCCATGGTAGACATTGCAATAAATATGTCTTCTGGAGAATCAAACTCTTCAAACTCGAAATCCAATATGTGTACTTGATTATTCTTGTATAATAATCTATTACATATGATATTCAATTTACAAAAATA
>JARLFW010000066.1 GCA_031296345.1 Nitrosotalea sp.
TCATGATTGCAGCCTATGGGTTAAACGTGCAAGGACATTACTCCACTTACGCATTCATTCTTGGAGTGGGCAGTGCCGCAAGTGGTGGCGTTATCGTATGGGCTAGTATGAGACAAGGGAAAACATTCCAATCACAACCATATGTAGTAATATCTGAAAAAACTACATCCAATCAAGAAGCGAAATACAAAAATATCTATGAAGGATCTCCTATATTACAAAGAACCGTAAATACTTCGGGAATTATTCTAGAATGTAATCCAGCATATGTGAAAAGTTTTGGAAATTCAAAAGAAGAGATAATTGGCAGATCTATTTTTGATCACGTCGCAGAAAAAAGTATGAATGATATGAAAAATGCCTTTGAATCCTGGAAGAAATCTAACAAAGTAGATAATGTTGAGATTTGGTTCAAAAGAAAAGATGGGAGTACATTTCCTGCATTACTTTCTGCAAATAATATCTATGATGAAAAAGGCAAATTGGTAGGAAGCAATACCTATATCAGAAATATGACTGATGTTTACGAAGCTCACAAAGTTTTGGATGAGCATGAAAGACAAAAGATCCAAATTGATGAGATGCAAAAAATGGATTCTTCTAAAGCAGAATTTTACATGACTGTTGCAAAAGAATCGCAAATTCCAATAGCTCCCATTTTAAAATACTCTAAAATTTTACATGAGATTCCTCATGGAAAACTAACTGTAAAACAAGTCGAGGCAATAACTGAGATTCATGATAATGCAGTAAAACTTGATCAGCTAATGGTAGACATTCTAGATGTCCAAAAACTTAACACCAAAACTATGGAATACAAAAAAGAACAATTTGGTGTAAGCGATTTAATGAATCAAGTAATTGAATTGTGTAACCCCATGATGAAAGACAAAAAGATAGAGTTTGTAGACTCTTCTAGCACCAAAAAATCAATATCAAGTGACCACGTCATGTTAGACAAGGTCTTTTTCAATTTGATACAAAATGCAGTTGATTTTGTGCCTACAAAGCAGGGACGAATCGAGATAGGTGCCAAGGAAGAGGGCAATTCTGTTGTATTTTATGTAAAAGACAATGGGATTGGAATAATGGAGAAAAAGAAAGATTTTGTCTTTAAAAAATTCTACCAGGTAGATATTTCATTCAAGAGAAAATATGGCGGTAGTGGATTTGGATTGGTTATCTGTAAAGGAATTGTTGAAAATCTTGGCGGAAAAATTTGGTTTGATACTAAAGAAGGGGAAGGTACTACATTTTATTTCTCCATTTCTGCATGATATAATTAGAAAACATCAAGCTTCGAACGGGATTCGATCCCGCGACCTTTACCTTACCAAGGTAACGCTCTACCAGGCTGAGCTATCGAAGCATAACAAGCTCGCACTTACGAATCCTTATTAATCTTACTTGGTTTTAGAAAAAATTTTCATAAAACGTTTAATTTCTCCGACATCTCGCTAATAAAACGCAGGAGTCGCCGAGCCTGGCCAAAGTAGGTCTGATGGCCTTTGGACGCGCGGGACTTAAGATCATACAAATGGGTGATCCCGTCTCTTAGGGGTTCGTGGGTTCAAATCCCACCTCCTGCACCTTTTTTATCTTTGGTGCTTTATTCCTCTAGCATTTAGAACTTCGTAAATTTCTGGAAGAGAAAATACAAATCCAACATGGACACAATTTTTCTCTTCGCACAATAAACAATAAAGCTCATTATTCTGAACAGCAACTTCGGCAATTCTATTTTTGATGTTGTCTTTTATTACAACTCTGTCATCATCAACTGATATTTTCTCAAGTTTTGGAGCGTATCTTGCAAAGGTTTCATCCTTTTGCATAAGGTCTTCCATCATGAAAGTAATGTATCCTGCAAAACTGTTGACACCCTTCATTGCAAGGTCGTGTTTACTTTTCTTGTATGTGTCGTGGAATTTGTTGTACACTTCTTCTGAGATTGTGATGGATTTGAAACCTGCTTTTGGCATTACTTATCTATACCGTACTTTAAAGTACTGATATTTAATACTTTTGGCTTTAAAGATTGCAACCAAAGGTCAGCTTAATGTCAACTTGTTCTATAACGAAATACATCTTGATGCAGATTTTATTTGTAATATAATTAAAAATAATTTTTATGTTATATTGAAAAAATTATGTAAAATATTATCTGGTTTTAATTTAGAACATGTTGTGAAATGTGAAATGCCGTGATCAATCTATTAAGCATTTAGTATCAATTCTGCGTTTTTCTTAATTACTTTTTTGTCCATACTACAAACAGTGCGCTTGTAGTATACGATATACCACACCACGTAACTTGGACCAACCAGACCATACCAAAGTACCGGTCGGCAAGGACCCTTTCATCATGGGTCCTTGCTGATTTTATTAATGCTATATACCAGAAAATTACACAAAGTTTGTGGTACGAGAATATAGTCCAGAAAAAATACGTGAAAAACTAATTGATGCACTTGGTCAATCAAAAACTGGGCTTACAGGAATGGAGATTTCTGAAAAACTCAAGGTAAACCGTGTAACAATGTCAAAATACCTCAAAGTTTTTGCAGGAGAGGGTCTGATAAAACAAAAAAACATGGGCAGTGTAAATTTATGGTTTATCGAAGAGGTTGCAGGAAAACTCAATTTTCCAGAAGACTATTTTTCAGTAAAAAACAAGTATATGGAATATGTCTTGTCAGGCTCTACTCCTGAGGCACATACTCTAATTCGAACCTCGCTTCATTCGGGAGCCTCGCCTACTAAACTAGTCAGTGAAGTAATAATACCTGCAATTGAGGCAATTGAGAACTCGTATGATAATGGAAAAATGGGAAGGTCTGAGAAGAATTTCTATGATGAAATAATATCAACTTCGCTCTCTTTGATTGGTCTCTCAGAAGAAGATGTGGACCAAAAAAAGAATATTGTCATTTTGGCAAGTGATTATCAAAATGCTCTAGTTGCTCAAGCAGCTTCTGCTGCACTTCGAACTGGAAAATGGAAAGTGTCGTTACTTGGTGACATGTCTTCAGCTATAGATGTAATGTTTGATATTGACTTGCAAAGATTTCTAAATAAAATCTGGCCTAAGCGTGATGGCATAATGATTATTGTAGTATTTGCATCAAAAGATGCCGAGATCAAATTCTTTACTCAAGCCATAGAATCTGGCAAGGGAAAATATGGAAAAAATGTTCATCTTGCGTTATGTACAAAAATTGTTAAAAAAACAAAGACAACTGCTGATTTTGTATCGCCAGATGTAGAAACTTTATTGCAGTGGTGTCAGACCGTGTATGAAAGTTACCAAAATCAGTGACTAATTAATTCTAAAATCTTGAAGGGAAGTTTGGAAAAATCAATTTCCTTTTCAACTGATACTAAAAGTACGTTATCATTTATTGGAAAACTCATTACTATTAGCTTGTCTCGGTATGACATTGCAAATTTTACAGGACCGAAAACCTTATCGAACTCCTTTCGCATCTTTGCCCTCAAAACTAGTTCCATGTATAACATTTCATTATCTCTTTCCTCCTCAAGGGATTCAAATCCGTGTCTCATTCCTCCTGCAATCAGTCTACCATTTGCATTAATCAGGCCTGTAAATCTTATCTTTGGTTCTAATTCTAAGATTTGCTTACATAACTCGTCTTTGTCCATGTTATGCTAACTCCTTGTCTGCGAAATATATTGGTAGCTTAAATTTTGACAACAAAATTGTAACTAGTCCTTCCTATTTATTGAAATCTATCATATTTTTGATTGAAAACTAGTGGGCCGAATGGGATTCGAACCCACGACCTTTCGATATCTGAATAATTTTATCAGTCGAACGCTCCAGCCAAGCTGAGCTATCGGCCCAAATTTTTTTTTACCCGGTTCTCATTTAAGTCTACTGGCTTTTCCACTTGATTGAACAACCCATCGATGGGTCGAAATCTTTCTCTATCTTCTTTGCTGAAAGAACTTGCTCTATGTTTTGAATCATTGTTTTCTCTGTCGGTTTGTCTTCTGGTTTCATTGCATTATCAATTCTACCATGAAAAACTAATCTTCCTTCTTTGTCAAAAAGAAATGGATCCGGGGTACATACTGCACCATATTTTTTTGCAACCTCTTGAGTTTCATCAACTAGATAAGTAAATCCAAAACCTTTCTCTTTTGCAAATGTCTTCATGGCATCAAAACTGTCATCTGGATACTTTACTGCGTCATTACTGTTAATTCCAATCATGGCAATTTTGCCCTTGAATTTATTGTATATCTCATTTAGTGCATCAACTTTTGCCTGGACATATGGACAATGATTACACATGAAAACTATCAATTTTGCTTGATAGTCTTTGTATTCTAAAAGAGAATGTTTCTTGTCGTCAATTCCTAATAAATTAAAATCTGGTGCCTTGTCTCCTGCTTTTAGAACAATCTCAGATTTTAGTAGTACCATGAATGATTTGAAAGATAATATCAATAAAATCTTTGCCACATAATGGTAACAATTAAAATCTAACTGGGTTTCAAATCTTGCAACGGGCTGGTAGTTCAGCGGTAGAATACTCGCCTTGCACGCGAGGGGTCAGGGGTTCAAATCCCCTCCAGTCCACTCTTTTTATAAATTTAGATCTAGGGTTTGCGTAAAAGCTACAGACTCTATTTTAAATATATTTTTCAATAATTTGGCGTATGACTTGGAAAGATCTTTGGAATATGAAAAATGTCATTCCAGCAATATCTATTGAGGGAACTAAGAAGTAATAATGGCAATTTTTTACCTAAAAATGAAGTGTACATTTTGTGGTTATGATGAAACAGAGATAATCATGTCCAAATCCGCATTTTCACCAATCAGGGCAATATGCATGAAATGCAAAAAACATATCGAGTACTAGATTTTTACAAAATTCGTCTGCTCAAACATGTTATAGTCCTAGTCTTGCAGGACTTCAAATGCTTAAAGGAAATAACTTGCTATGAAAAATAATATCCTATGAATTTTGGAGAACGTTCTAAAATCAAATCTAAAGAGAAAATTATTGAATTTCTACAAAAAGAACATACGGGCAGAATTGCAACAATAGACAAAAATGGGTTTCCTTTTATTGCACCCATGAATTTTGTATATTATAATAACGCTGTATACATTCATGGCTTTCCTAAAGGGGAAAAATATGACAATATAAAATTAAATTCTAAATGTGGTTTCGAAGTAGATAAGGAATTGGCATTTCTACCATCCTATTTTTTTGAACCTTCAACTGATGCTTCACTTACAGATACATTGTACATCAGTGTAGTAATCAAGGGATATGCAGAACTTGTTTCCGATAATGTAGAGAAAGCTCAAGTGTTAAACAAATTGATAGAAAAATATCAGACCGAAGGTGGATATGAAAAACTAAGATCAGATATGGCTACAGTAAAAGGAGTTAATTTGATGAGAATAAAACCCGACATAATTACTGGAAAATACAAACTCGGTAAATATTGGGATCCAAAAGACAAACTCAGGATTGCAACTCGCATGATGGAAAGAGCAGTACAAAACCCAAGACGAGTATTGGAACTTTTGAATATCAAAGGATTGGACAAGCTTGGAGATGAATCTACAAAAGAATTAGCATGGATTCATTCAACTGAGATTGTAGGGATGATGGGATTTCAGAATAATTCAAAGTATCCTACCATTTCATTGTCTGTTGTAGAAGATGTGGATTGGTGAGGAGCTATTCCTCTCATATTATTGAAGTGATACAATGAAAACTCTAAATCTGTAATTTTATGAACAAGTGGGGACCCAAAATATGTCAACGTTAGTTAGCTGAATCCCATCGTATTTGAATTTTAATGGGTAAAGTAATAA
>JARLFW010000067.1 GCA_031296345.1 Nitrosotalea sp.
ACTGTTGCAGTGAGTGTAACCTGACTTCCAGATTGTACAGTATTTTGATTTGTCACAACTGAAAGTGATGTATTGTCTACCACACTTGTCGTGTTACCACTTGCCATTACTTGAGAAATAATTAAGCCATTTGAAAATAATGAAGAAATCATAACGACAGCAAATAGACCTATTGTGAGAATGTTTTTTATACTTCGTTTGTTATTTGATGCTAGTAGATTGAAATTATTTTTCATGAAACTGCATGAAAAATATGATTTATGGTTATAATTACTTGCGGAACCTTGTTCACTAACAATGTTTAACAAGTTCTATAATTCAAACTAAATAACTTCTAGATGTGGGGGATATTTTTGGATACTAATGTATGGTCAAGAAACATTATCGCCAAATCCCCAAAAATCTCGTTAGATAAAAAAAAGCCTTACAGTAGAATCCCCCACAAAGATATTCCAGTCGTAATAGCTAGAATAGTCACTTAAAGAGACAAAATAAGTCCATTTGGACCCCAAAAGACTGTCAATATTTACGAACTTTAATTATAAATAGCGGTGAACTTTCTCAAAAGTTGGAGAATTTATTTGGAATATTTAGTAATGCTACCTGGACCAACAAATGTTCCAGAAAGAGTAACACGCGCAATGTTTACTCACATGATAAATCACAGAAGTAAAGATTTTGTAAAATTATACGTAGATATAATTGAAAAGAGTCAGAAAATCTTTGATACAACAAGTGATGTCGTAGCTCTTAGCGCATCTGGTACAGGAGCCGTTGAAGCATCTGTTGTAAACATGATTAAGAAAGGTGATAAGGTAATAATTCCAGTTAACGGTGAATTTAGCAATAGACTTTCAACAATGCTTGAATGGGCTGGTGCAAATGTTATTCGTCTTACAACGCCATTTGGACAAAATGCAAGTTTTGACCAAGTAAAAGAAGCATTTGACAACAATAAGGATGTAAAAGCATTCTATGTTGTTTGGAATGAAACTTCTACTGGTACAATGGTAAAGTATCTTGATAAAGTAAAAGATCTTACTGCAAGAAATGATTCTTTCTATGTAGTAGATGGAGTCTCAATACTTGGCGGAGAAGAATTCCATATGGACAAATGGGGAGTAGATGTTTGTGTAACAGGTGCACAAAAAGCACTTGCCGCTCCTCCAGGAATTTCACCAATTGCAGTTAGCCAAAAAGCAAAGAAGCACATGATTGCAAATCCTCCACCAACATTCTACTTTAACATGGCAAGATACTTCAAGTATTATGATGATAGTAAAGAGACACCATTTACTCCTGCTATTCCATTACTGTATGCATACAGAGAGGCACTTGATATTATTCTCGAAGAAGGAATTGAGAACAGAATCAGAAGGCACAGAATTTGTTCACAAGCACTTTACAGTGGACTGAGTGCAATGGGATTGTCTCCATTTGCTAAAGAAGATGCTCGTTCTACAGTTGTAATTGCACTAAATTATCTTGAAGGACTTGATGACAAGACATTCAGAGGAACACTTTCTGAAAAATTCAGAGTTCTTGTTGCAGGTGGATTTGGTGAACTCAAAGGTAAAGTATTCAGAGTTGGATGCATGGGCGAAGTCCACAAATACCATGTCATGAGAACAATCTCTTCAATAGCATCTACACTTGAAATGATGGGACACAAGACAAATCCAGAAGCACTCAAAGTTGCTGAAGACAAACTAAAGTCATTATAATTTCGTGTTAACTTAATATAAGGAAGTTAAAGGATCGATCACATTGACTTTTCAAAAAGGCACCTTAGTTCTGGTAGATTATACAGCTAAGGTTAAAGATTCAAACGAGATCTTTGAGACAACACGCGAAGCTGATGCTAAATCAAATTCAACTTATGATGCAAATGTCAAGTATCAACCAAGACTCATTTCAGTAGGAGAGTCATGGGTTCTAAAAGGCCTTGATGATGCACTTGCTAATACTACAGTAGGAGACAAACTTTCAATCGAAGTTCCACCAGAGAAAGGATTTGGAACAAGAGATCCAGCTAAAATTCGTATGATTCCAATTAGAAAACTTGGAGAAGACGCAGAAAAAGTTACAGTTGGAGATACCATAGAACTTGATGAAAGAACAGGAATTGTAAGATTTATCGGTTCAGGAAGAGTCCAAGTCGATTTCAATCACAGATTTGCAGGAAAAACAATAATCTATGATCTTAATGTAATCAAGTCACTAGATACAGATCAAGACAAGGTCATGGGATTACTCAAAAGAAGATTCCCAATTGAAGAATCAAAGATCAAGTTTGAGATCAAGGGAACAGAACTTGATGTAAACATCCCAGAAGAAGCAATGATGATGGAAGGTCTTCAGATTGTCAAACGTGCAATCGCAAATGAGATATTCAAATTTGTAACAAAACTAGAGAAAGTCAACTTTATTGATTCATACAACAAGCCAAAACCTGCAGAACAAAAACCATCTGAAGCAAAGCCAGCTGAGCCAAAAGCAGCTTAGAACTATAGTACGCCAGTACTTTTTGCAATCTCTATAGCTTTTTCTTCATTCATCTTTATCTTACTAAGAACTGTATATCTTTCAGGTCTCAATGATTGAGCAATTGTCAGTGCTCTTGCAAGAATCTTTGGTTCAAGTCCAATCTCTTTTGCTGTAGTTGGTGCTCCAACATTTTTTAGCATCTGGATTATTTTTTTCCAATCTTGACCTTGAATCTTTGCAATCAATATTGCACCAATGCCACACTTTTCTCCATGTAGACCAATTCCTGGCTTGATATGATCAACTGCATGAGAAAACAAGTGTTCTGCACCAGAGCATGGCCTACTACTTCCTGCAATGCAAGCAGCTACACCTGAACTAATCAATGCTTCAACAATCATTC
This sequence comes from Nitrosotalea sp., assembly GCA_031296345.1. Classification (GTDB taxonomy): domain Archaea; phylum Thermoproteota; class Nitrososphaeria; order Nitrososphaerales; family Nitrosopumilaceae; genus Nitrosotalea. The sequence continues at coordinate 2,891 of JARLFW010000067.1, forward strand.
TAACATCTGGATTTTTTTTGAAATTTTTTGAATTATCGATAACTATCTTTGCACTCATCGATGCCAAATTTGCAGCATACGTTCCAAAATATTCTCCTACCTCATCTCTTGCAAGTTCCCAGTCTCGTACTGCAGTAACTTTGGCCATAAGATCACCACAACCACTAGCTAAGAGTCTTCTTGGAGCTTTCTTTAGAATTGCAATATCTACAAAAACTCCAAGTGGTGCTGTTGCAATTATAGAATATGGTTTGTCTCCACGCAAGGAAACAAAGGGACTTGCAATACCATCATGTGATGCAGAGGTTGGAATGCTTACAAATGGTTTCTTTAGGGTAAATGCAATCATTTTTGCAATGTCAACAGACCTGCCTCCACCAATTCCTATAATCAAATCACTTTTGTCTTTCTTTATATCGGCAAGTGTTTTTTCTGCAGCTTCAACATCATTACTGATACTACGATGCCACACAAATTTGATCTTTGAATCTGAAAGTGAAGTTGAAATCTTCTTATCTGTTATTTTTCTTACCTTGTCACCTGAAACTAGAGAAACCTTCTTTGGATTTGATAGGCCTACAAGAAAATTTCCTACGTCTGAAATGTTATTCTCACCTATGAGAATCTTTCTTGGTAGCTCCATTATATGAGAAGCCATGGTTTTCACTTGAAACTTGGTTATTTATCGATATAGATGATCCAAAGTTATTTAAGCGGGTTAATTCCAAACTGCAGTATCTCAAGTTAGGAGTAAATTATTTGTCAGACTATATCGAACAACACACATACCACGGAACAACTACAGTTGGAATACACTGTACCGACGGAGTAGTTTTATGCGCAGATATGAGAGCAAGCGCAGGATATTTTATAGCAAATAACAATACCATGAAGATCCAAAAGATCGATAACCATGCAGGAATGACAATTGCGGGTGGTGTTGCAGATGCACAAAATGTTACTGACATGTTACGATATCATTCAAACATTCACAGAATAGAAAAACAAGAAGTTCTACCAATCAAATCAATTGCAAGACTTGCATCACTGATCTTCTTCCAAAATAGATACTATCCATTTATTGCTGATATTCTCGTTGGAGGATACGACAAACAGGGTCCAGCACTTTACAACATCGATATGTTTGGATCACTTGATAAGAAAACATTCGTAACGACTGGAAGTGGGTCTCCAGTAGCATACGGTCTCTTGGAAAATGAGTACCGTGATGGCCTAACAGTAGAAGAGGGAAAAATAATTGCCCTAAGAGCGGTAAAAGCTGCAATCACAAGAAACATTGGAACAGGTGACGGAATTAATGTTGCAGTAATCGACAAGCAAGGATACCGACTCTTAACAAAAGACCAGAAGAAGGCCATAATTACGCTTTAGTGATTTAATGCAAAGAAAACAAGCACAACGTGAACTATCTCCAGCCCAAAACATAATGGCAACAATACTGCAAAGTATACCAAAAGAAGCTGATGTAACCAAGATAGATTATGAGGGACCAAGGATTGCAATCTATACAAAGAATCCAAAATATCTGATGGAACATAACGAAGTAATCTCTAACATGGTAAATGTTATCAAAAAAAGAATTGTAGTTAGAACCGAGGAATCAATCCGAAAAAATGAGGAAGAATCAAGACAGATTCTAACTCAAATGCTTCCAAAAGAAGCAGAACTTGGTGGGACTTTCTTTGATACTGCAACAGGTGAGATGACAGTTGACGTTAAGCGTCCATGGCTTCTTAACAATCCTGAAGTCTTTAACATGCCAGAGATTGTATCAAAGACTGGCTGGAGAGTACGAATTAGAAAGGCAACTGCAAGTCAATCTTCTACAATTCAAACTATCAATTATAATCTAAAAATTTCTTCAACTGAGAGAAGCAAACACCTCAGACAGGTAGGTGAACAAATATTCCGACCAAAACTCTCTGAAGATGCCGAAGTCTCACTTATGACATTGGGAGGCTTTAGCCAAGTAGGAAGATCCTGTATGTTGCTTACCACTCATGAAAGCAAGATCCTAATTGACTGTGGAATCAACCCTGGTGCAAGAAATCCAATAGATGCATATCCAAGACTTGATTGGCCAAACATAACACTTGACGAACTTGATGCCGTAGTAATCAGCCATGCTCACCTAGACCACACAGGATTTCTGCCAGTTTTGTTCAAGTATGGCTACAAGGGTCCTGTCTATTGTACAGAGCCAACCCTGCCTATGATGAACCTAATTCAGCTTGATGCAATAAAAGTTGCAGCGGCACAAGGTAGAGTTCCGCTATATTCTGAGCGTGATGTCAAGCAAGTCATGAAGCAGACTATACCGTTATCATATGGAACTGTAACTGACATCTCACCTGATATCAAACTAGTATTCTCAAATGCAGGACACATTTTGGGTTCTGCAAGCTGCCACTTCCATATAGGAAACGGTAATCACAACTTTGTCTATACGGGAGATCTAAAATATGGAAAATCTATGCTATTTGAGAGTGCTTCTTGGAACTTTCCAAGAGTAGAAACCTTGCTAATTGAGAGTACTTATGGTGCAAAAGAAGACATCCAATCAACAAGAGAAGAAGTAGAAGCCGCATTTATCAAATCAGTAAATGAGACATTACGAAATGGCGGAAAGGTGCTTATTCCAATTCCTGCAGTAGGCCGTGCACAAGAACTATTGATGGTAATCGATCAATACATGAAACAAGGACAACTAATGGAAGCTCCTGTATTTACAGAAGGAATGATCTCAGAGGCAACTGCAATTCACGAGTCTTATCCAGAGTATCTTGCACGAGAACTTCGACAAAAGATCCTTGAGACTGATGATAATCCATTTGATTCTGAATATTTTACAAACATTGAGCATTCTGACGCAAGAGAAGAACCATTACGTGAAGGACCATCTATAATCTTGGCAACATCTGGTATGTTAGAAGGTGGACCAGTGCTTGAATACTTTAAAAATATTGCACCAATCCAGAAAAACAAGATCTTGTTTGTATCATACCAAGTAAATGGAACTATGGGAAGAAGAGTTCTTGATGGCTCGAGACAAGTCTCTGTTGTTGGAAAAGATGGAAAAATTGAAGTAATCAATATCAACTGTTCAACTGAAAAACTTGATGGATTTAGTGGTCATAGTGATTATAACCAATTAATGTCATATATTCACCGACTCAGACCAAAACTTAGAAGAGTAATTGTAAATCACGGTGAGCGACGCAAGTGTGAAAACTTGGCAAGCTCAGTACACAGAATGTTTAGAATCGCAACAACCTGTCCACAAGTACAAGAAGGAATTAGACTACTTTAGATCGTACTCGGCTCTCCAGATCTTTACTCCAGATGGAGTAACAATGATCCTTTCTTCGCCAAGTCTTGCAATATCGGCATCTGCATTCTTTGCAATGTTATAGATCTCTTCTACTGCCTTTCTAAGCTCATCCACATTTTTTTGTGCAAGTGGGGTTACCCTAAGAACCAGAATCATTCCCTTTTTGATATCCTCCTTTACACTGTGAACATCACTATAATCCCTCAAAGTTATTGCCTTGAGGTAAGTGGGAGCCTTTTGTGTTTGCATACCATTTGTAAGCGATCAACTCCCTCAAAAAGTCTTTGCAGTCAAATGCAATTCACCGATTGGGTTGTATGACTAAATTCTATACTGGAGGTATTCTGATTCTGCAACTGAGGCAGTAGAAATCTCTGACTTTACATCGTTCTTTTCTGTTAGAACTATACATGCCAAGTCCTTTGGTGCATCAGAATATCGTAATGTGATAGCTGCAGCTAATTTGAGATTCTTCTCAGAATCCTCACCACGTAACATTGAGATTGGACCGACATGGTCCTTTGTATCCAACAAAACATCACCAGGTAATGAAAGAGCTTTTAGCATTTCATTTTCATCCTTGTGTCTTCCAACAATTAATTTTGTTTTTTCATCAAACCTAAAATGTCTTCCAATCTTTAGAAGATCAATATCATTTGTTGTCGGTGTCTCAATATGATGAAAAAGATCTTTTGCTCTAATTGCAAATGCTGGATCAGTTAGCAAACATCCACCTCCTGCATTTGGTGGATTATCAAAACCAAATTCTTTTGCCATCTTCAATTGTTCCTTTCTTGAACGTCCACGGATCATTCCAAGATTTTCTCTTTTTATTATTCCATCAATTTCAGGCTGTGTTGGTGGTAATAATGCAGCAGAAAGTGGTCTTACTATAATTCCTTCCAGTCCAGATTCTTTTTCTATTGTTTTCAGAGCTGGAGCAAATTGACTCATTGGTCTTTGACCAAGAACTTCACCTGATATTATAAATTCTGCACCAATATCGTCCATTACTTTCTTTCCTGCCTTGAACATCATTGATCTACAATCAATGCATGGATTCATGCCGGAACCAAAACCATGCTTTGGATTTTTTAACATCTCGATATAGTCATCGCCAAGATATACAGTTTTTAGTTCAACACCTAGTGAATCTGCAGTCTCTCTGATTTCAAACCCACAACCTCTTCCACAATCAAAATCACAAAACGGAGTTTTTATTGCAACAGCAGTAACATCAAATCCTTGGTTTTGCATCATTTTTACCGCTAGTCTACTGTCAAGTCCTCCTGATAGTAATGCTACAACTTTCTTTTTCTCTTCCACAAATCCAGAAAGTCTTTTTCCAATATCTAAACCTTCCAGCAAATGTAAAATAGTAAAGGGTTTGAATTGTTGTATTGAATCAACGTAGAAAGAATCTACTGAAATATTGTAACGATATGGGATGTGATACATTAGTTGCCTTTGAGCCTGAAAATCTATTTTACATGACTGGATTTTGGGGTGAAGCAATTGGAATATTGGATAAAACTGGCTGTACTATTGTCTCCCCAGAGCTTGAGATGGGACGTGCAAGAGACGAATCTACAGGCTGTGAGGTAGTCAAATCTGAGCGTGGAAAGGGCTCTCTTGCTACACTTGTCAAAATGCTAAAAGGAAGAAAAGTGTGTACAGATAGCGACAGTTACAACATAGTAGAGAGCCTAAAGAAGTCCCTTTCTGGAGTCAAGTCTTCCACTGATCCGTTTTATCGTGCTAGGGAAGTAAAAGATTCCCTAGAGATTGTAATACTGAAAAAAGCATCTTCGATACTAGATGAAATGTATGAAATGTGCGTAGATGAAATGATGATAGGCCAGTCAGAGGCCCAACTTCAAACCATATTGATGCAATATGCAATGGAGCGAGGCATGTTTGCAACTGGATACAAGTCAACACTGAATCCATTGATAATTGCAGGTGGTCCAAATGGTTCTTTACCGCATGCACAAGTAACTGATCGAAAATTTAAAAGTGGTGACATGATTGTAGTTGATCTTACTTTACGATACAAGGGATATGTCTCTGATGCAACTAGAACATTTGGTCTTGGATCAGTATCAGTCGAAGCAAAAAAAGTCTATGAGATTGTACGACGATCACAAGAAGCTGGACTAAAAGCTGTCAGACCAAATATGTCCTGCAAATCTGTAGATGATGCTTGTAGAAAAGTAATTGAAAAGAAAAAGTATGGAAAATATTTTATCCACTCAACAGGTCATGGCATAGGACTTGAGGTACATGAACTTCCAAATCTTGGTCCATCAAGCAAAGCTGTATTATTAAAAAACATGGCAGTAACTGTAGAACCTGGAATATACATTCCACGAAAGTTTGGTGTAAGAATCGAAGATTCTGTTATAGTTGGAAACAAGGTCGAAGTTATGCACAAGTTTACAAAAGAATTAATTGTAATCTAATAAGCCAATGTTCAAACAGTACTAGTGTATCTGAATACTATGGCAGTACATGTTATTTATAGAACAATTGTTAGGACAGTAAAGGCAGGCAAGTTATTGGAACCTTTTTCTTTAAATGATCTCATCAAGGCATGTCCATATTTGAATAAATACACCTGTATGGTATTTTTGTCAAAACATAGACAAGGTAATCCAAGTGAAACTTCTCAATTATTTGAAATGGATTCAGATGGAAAGTTCAAACTAATTAGGCCTTTACAATATGATCTTTAGTGTACAATTTGTTTTTCTATTTCATTTTTGATAAACTTTACAACTTTGGATTTACTTTTCCATCCTGACTCACTAACAGTTTTTGAATTAACAACTATCACACTATTGTAATCAGGATTTTCCTTGTATCGCTTTGTACCAATGTCATTTGCAATAACAAGATCACAACCTGATTGATTCATTTTCTCTCTTGCTTTTTCTATCAAATCTTTTTTGGATACATTTGCCTCTGCCTTGAATCCTACAAGAAAGACATTACTCTGAATCTTTTTTACATCATTAATCATCTTGGGTACTCTTTTTAGTTTCAAAGAAATTCTAAGAAGATCACTATCAAGTTTTGTTCTTTTTGGTTTTTCTGGAGTATAGTCAGAAGCTGCTGCTGCAAGTATAACAATGTCAAATTTTTGCTTCATCTCTTTTCGTAGTGCGTCACTCATCTCCCCACTAGTCTCTACTCGTATTACCTTGACACCCTTTGGCGGAATCTCTATTCCAGGGCCATAAATCAAGGTGACCTTGGAGCCAGCTGATACAAATTCTGATGCAAGTAGTACTCCAGTCTTACCTGTACTTTGATTTGTTATAACTCTCACAGGATCGATATACTCTATGGTAGGGCCAGCAGTAATGAGTACTTTCTTTCCCTTGAGAACAGATGAGGAGCCAAACTTTTGTAACGTATAATCAAGTATCTCTTCAGGTTCTGCAGCTTTTGCCTTTCCCTCAACAAAGTTTGGAGAGATAAAATCAACTTTATTTTTTAGAAACTCTATATTTTTTACAACTGCAGGATTTTCATACATTGCCTGATGCATTGCAAGTCCTATGACAATTGGAATCTTGGAGCCTAATCCAACACTTAACACAGTAGAGATTGGGGTATCATCAATTCCATTTGCTAATTTGCCAAGTGTATTTGCAGTACATGGGTATACTACAATACAATCAGACTGTTTGTAATCTGCAACCTTGATGTGCTCTAAATTGCCAGTTAGTTTTGTAATTACTTCATTTCCTGTTGCCCATTTGAAGTAACTTGGTTTTATCAAGTCAGTTGCAGCTTTACTTGCAACACAAGTAACATCTGCACCATGTCGCATAAACAATCTGGATAATTCAATTGACTTGTATGCAGCAACACTTCCTGATATACACAAAATAATTTTCTTTCCTGCAAGCTCGGTACCATCAGAACCTACTATATCTAAAGAAGGATGTTTTTTAGACAATCTCTTTTTTCAACCTCTCCAGTTCAGATTTATCCATGGAAAAAGAGTGTTCTATACCAGGAAACTTGCCTGATACTACATCATTTTTGTAAGACTCGACAGCTTTTACAATATCTAAAGATAACTCGAGATATCTTTTTGCAAATTTTGGTTTAATTTTTTCGTACAATCCTAAAACATCATGAACTACAAGCACTTGTCCATCACAGTCAGGTCCGGAACCTATGCCAATTGTTGGAATTCTAATAGAGCTTGAAATAATCTTTGAGACCTCTTTTGTTACCATCTCAAGTGCTATACTAAATACACCTGCCTCTTCAAGGGCTTTGGCCGATTCAATTAGCTTAACTGCAGAATCTTTTGTCTTTGCCTGAACCTTATAGCCCTCTTGCAATGTTGTAGTTTGAGGCTGAAATCCAATATGTCCCATTACAGGAATTCCAATCTCAACAATTGCATGTATTGTATCTTTAATCTCAACTCCTCCCTCAAGCTTTACTGCATCTGCCCCTGACTTGATTAATTTTCCAGCATTTTCAATTGCTTGTGATTTACTGGATTGGTATGACATGAAAGGCATGTCTGCTACAACAAGGGCATTTTGTCTTCCTCTTGTGACTGCTTCTGTAAAAAGACACATCTGTTCCATTGTAACAGGAATTGTATTGTCATATCCTAACATAACCATTCCAGCACTGTCACCAACAAGTAACATGTCAACTCCGGCTTTGTCACAAAGCTGTGATGTGGTATAGTCATATGCAGTGATAACAGTAATTTTTTTAGAATTCTTCATCAATAAAATATCTCTTACAGATTTAGGCATTGGCCATTTTCCTCAAGTTTTTTCTTATGATAAGAATTGATTTTTTCAAGTTCTTTTTGTTGTCAAACTTTGATTTCTTTTCTAGATCTTCTTTTGATAATTTTTTACATGTATCAATTAATATTTTCATTCCCCGTATGACATTATCTACAATTGTGATATCTGCAGTCTGTGCAGTTCGTGACATTGGATTCAAATCAAATGTAATTACTTTTTTTCCAAATTTCTTTAATGCAATAGTCCTATCGCCAT
>JARLFW010000068.1 GCA_031296345.1 Nitrosotalea sp.
ACCATCAGAATATGTAAAAACTATACCACAACATATCCGAGCTGCCAAATTATTAGAGCAAACAAGAGAGATAAAAAAAGGAGACATTATTTCATATGTAAAGATAATCAACAAACCAGGGGTAAAACCTGTAGAGATGGCACGACCTGACGAGATTGACACTCCAAAATACATGGAGTTTATGGAAAGTACATTTGATCAGATTTTATCTTCGATGGACCTTGATTTTGCAAGCCTAATTGGCGCTCCAAAACAGACAGGATTGGACCAATTCTTTTGGAAATAGACTATAATTACAATACTTTTATCACATTTAGAAAGACTATCTTTGTTCTAATTCTTGATATTCGTATGATAGTATCATGGCAGAATATACTGCTTTGTTGTCTTTGTCAAAACTATGAGAATATTTTACATCTTTAACATACTTTCCATCAGAGATTGCTTTGTTCATAGATGTAACAAACTCCGACTGATCATGCATTGTTATAACTTCGATTCTCAATACTGGGATTATAATTCTGATGATAAAAGGGCCTTACAGATTTTAATTGACTGAAATTATACTAGTCATCAAGTTATCCATCTAATATTACAATAAATGTTGGAGTAGAAAGAAAAAAGGAAAAAAGATTTTGAGATTACTATTGTAATCCGCTTGTTGTCCAGTCAGAACCAGTTGTTGCAGGTGGAGTTGTACCTGGTGTGATTGTTCCTCCAGATGGAGCATTGTGTGACTTCCATCCGTTACCACCCATATGGTGTCCACGCATCATTCCTCCTGCTTGACCCATGCCAAAGCCATGAAATGTATGGCCTGTTGAGGCATATAGTATAGATCCACTTGATGGATCGACAATCACGGTGTAAACCATGCTATTGCTGTCAATTACTTTGAAAGCATATACAAGATATCCTTGCATCGGCATCAAGCTTCCACTAATCACTTTTCCACCCGTAATTGGTGCGGCTGTTGAACCAGCTGCTGCAGTGTTTGCTGCATCAGAGAAACTCACTGTCACTTTGGACATGAGTGTCTGTTCAACATTTATTGAACCAGTGATTTTTGGGGGGGTATTTGTCTGACCTGTAGGACTTGTTTGTGCAGATGCTGCCGACACTCCTGCTGTGGCAAGTATTGCCACACCAATTATGATAGCAAGCATCTTTTTGTGTGCTACTAGGTTCTGTGTATTCATGCCGTAATTACTGAAATGCCGATATAAAGAATTGTGCCACATTGTTAAGTAACAATGTTAACTCATGTCTTAATAGCAACATAGGAAATGTCTCTCATAGACAGCCACACTACCTAATCTTAGCCTAAAACAGGGTCAAAAATCACGTATAAAACCAATAAATTGGTCAAAATATTACACCTGTGTGTCAAGTCTCTCATTACTACAATTTATAAAGAAAGTTAGAGAAATTACAACTATGCGAAAAGATTCATGTAGGAACTGCGGTGTAATCATGCAAGAATTACAACATTGCACCGTATGTAACGTAGTAAACCAGTTTGGTTGCGCTCACTGTAGAAGAGCAACAGATGAACAGGTTCACATGGAATGTAGCAATATCACAAGTGAACTTGTCTTAAATTAGTCAGTAACTTCAGACATCTAATCCATTATCTTCCATATCATAGTGTTAGAAGATCATTTGTATATCACAAAATATGTTTTTCATGATACTTGAATTTATTTCATGGGTCTATGTTGAACCCTAAACACCATTGTAACTCGATGACATATTTTATAAGATATTCTAATCCAACATGGAATTGCAGATAAAATTGGCACCAGATATGACAAATAACATAGACGCAGTTTTGCTTGAGAGATTTGAGCAGGGTATGTGGAAAAAGATTCCACATTTGGAAAAAACAGATGGTATAACAATTGTTAACGCAACTCCACTTCTTGACATTACGGATGATTTGAAAACATGTGCAAAAAAAGTGTTGAACCTAAACCTTGATGATAAAGATTTGAGAATTTATGGCAAGTTTGATTCTGGCTTGCTAACTGGTTCCATTAAAGTCAGACCTGCACTAAACATAATCCATGATGCCATTTCTACAGGAAAGATTAGAAGTGGACAAACGATATTTGAGGCCACTTCGGGCAATTTTGGAATAGCCCTTGGGCAATTATCCAATCTGGGACTAGATGTAGTTACACTGGTGTCAAGAAAACTTCAAGATGGAGTGTTTGAAGAGTTAAGAAACGAAAAGACTCGAATCATAAACCTCGATATGGACATATGCCCAGCACCTGGAATGAAAGAGAATCCAAATGTCTTGGTAGCAAAAGCAACTGCTGCAAACATTCGCTCACAACTATCTGAGCTTGGATTTGATCCTGTAATTTTTGATAAAGCAAACTCTGAAGTACAATCATTATTAGTAGTTCAAGACATTATAAACTTGGCAAAGTTACTTGCAAATATCTACGGAGGTTTTTGTCCAGAACAGTATGATAATGAAATGAATATTGAAGCTCATAGAACTGTCACTGCACCAGAAATAGACCAACAATTACATGAGAAGAAGCAATCACTTGAAGATTTTAGAATCGTATGCACGTTTGGTACTGGCGGAACATCGGGGGGTCTGAGTAGATATGTATCTGAAAAATATGGAAAAAAGTTAGTGCATGTTATATTTCCAATAGGTGGTCAAGATGTAGCAGGAATTAGAACAAAAGACAAGGCAAATGGATTAAAGTTTTACGAACCTGAACGATACGCCGGACAACATGAGGTAGATTTTGAACAGGCAAAAAGCATACTAAAGTTTTTTGTAGACAAGGGATATGACATTGGAGAGAGTAGTGCCCTTGCATTATACGCAGTAGTACAGATGGTACACTCTGGTGGTTTTGGAGAAAAGTTTGTTGTAATAATTGCAGACGGGATACAAAAATACAAAAAGAATCTAGAAGAAATGTCAAAAAAACATGGCCGTACCCAGGTCTCACTACAAGAAGCTGCTTCAAGCATAGGAGATTATGACAAGATCATTTGGGTTCACACCCAGTATACTCCACGTGAAGATGGAATAGAAATGATTGCAAAATCCCTGGGAGTTGACAAAAACAAGATAATCATAACAAAGGCAAAAGATGTAGAGAGATTATTGACGACACGGCAGGTTCCTGAAGATTTGAAAGATCTTGGTTCTGGCAAGTCGTTGCTTGTCTGCATGGCAGGAAACACTTCGTTGATGGCGGTTCGTGCACTTGCAAGCAACGGTATTGCAACTGAAAGCTTGACTGGTGGAATATCAGCACTTTCCCAAGGAAAAGGAAA
>JARLFW010000069.1 GCA_031296345.1 Nitrosotalea sp.
AAAAATCATGAACGTAAATAGTATGTTAAATACTAGGATATTCTAGAATAAAATAGCGGTAGGATGGCTGGCCAATGTGGACCTCCTGCAAGAGAACCTATCGGTCAACCGTTCTGCCGCATTAATTTAAAATTCTAAAAAAGATCTTGGACTACTTTTTGGATGCTGGCAATCTCTTCTTCTTCTTGTTTTATCTTCTTCTCTATTACACGAACCATGGAATCCTGCCAAACATGATGAGAGAAAAAGTTGTGATAGGTATTTGCAGCAGTCATCTCATCATCTACTACGGTATCTTCTAGGAACTTGGTCACAATGGTATCTGTCAGCTTTAGGATACGCTGATTTAGCTTGACGCTTTTGAATATTGGCTCTAGCTTGGATATGTCTTCTTTAAAGTCGTCCTTTGAAAGTAGAATCTTTTCATGGAGGACCTTGAAGTATACTGCTACAAAGAATAAAGTCGCATACCTCTTTGTCTTATGGCCTCCCTTCTTTCCATAGTTTAATGACTTTTTTGCATATTCCTTGATAAAATATGGATAAAGTAACAGTCTAAAATCATCCTTTAATTTCTCGTTAAAGACTTCATCATATTTACTACCTCTTGGTAAAAATTGTGCAGGAGAACTATATGCCTCAGTAGGTCGTTGCTCTGTTCCTGCAACAAAGGCCTGTATGGCGTCATTTGCTACAATGACTTTTTTGTGATTGTCTGGCAAATATTTATTGTAAATTGTATCACCAACAAACTCACTTTGATGTGATTTTGTCTTGGTATCAAAAGAGCCTCCTTGAATTTCATAAAAATAATGAATGTTTTCCATTTGTGACTTTATTGATTTATGAAAATCCATTAACGATACTAGATCTTTTCCTCTTACTGCATTCTGAGAGTTTCTATATTTTGTTATGTTGTTCTGATCAAGCTCGTCTGCAGCTTTTATGATTGTGACAGTTATACTTCCATCCAAATTATGAGTACGTCTTGCATGGTCTAATACAGAATTTGATGTCTGTGCCCCGTTTACTATTTGAGGTGAGTGTAGTACAATTGAATTGTCTTCTAATTCCTCAAAGTCGCTTACAACTATGGTTATTCCATTGTTGTAATAGAAAAATTTGTGGGGCACTTCCTGTAAAGTTTCTCTTAATCCCTTGTTTACTGTAGTCTTGAACTGCATCCATTGTCTAATGTTTGATTCAAAGACATAGTCCTTATTCTTTGTAACAAAATTAGTAAGTTCTCTTAATTTTAAAATCCCTAAAAGTGTATTCTGGTATCTTAATTTAGTTTCAAGTTTGATGGATGCCTTTTTGCCAGCAGCTGGTTTTTTTATTCTATCCCAAAGTTTTCTAACTATAACATCTACATCATAAATTTCAACAGACTCAAAATTCTCATCTTCTACCTTTTGGTCAGTTACATAGATGCATTCAATCTTGAGATTTTTTTCCTGAATCTTTGTGACAAGATGTGCAAGTTCTGGACGCATCTTTGCGATATCTTTACCTTGCAATCTCTTGACATCTTCTCTGAATTTTACTATGGCTTCAATGGAATGAGATGTCCCATACTTTGACTGGAATAGATAGATCTTGTCTTCTGAAAAATCTACTGGTAGATACGCATCTATTCCTAGATCGTTTGCCCCATCAATTATTGCATCAGTTGCATCATCTTCAGTTGCCTCAAAAACTCTAGTGAGTACCCATTGCAAAAAATTATGACCTTTCTCAACCTCATTTTGAGCACTTTCTGCATATTCTTTTATGCTGTCTTTGACATTTTGTACAAAACCATCTAGCGGTTGACTGCTGGTATTCTGATATGAAATAGGTTTTGCACCTGGAATGTATTCTAGTAAATTATTACTTTCTGCCAAATTCACACTAACTACAAACTACCCTATTTAGAAAAGCGGGTTATTATGATATAATAAAAAAGGTGAGGAAGGGATTTGAACCCCTATAGATTCGCTTTGCAGGCGAACGCATAGCCACTCTGCCACCTCACCGCGATCAAAATGGCTTTATTTGAACAATTAAATCTTTTAGATTAGAATTTTGAAAATTGCTTTGCTGCAAGTCTGATATCTTCTGATTTTATCGTCTTTCTACCTGCATGTACTGACATCTCCACTGCATTTTTTGCAATTGAACCACCAATCTCTTCTAGTATTCTTCTAAGCTCATTGGCTGATTCATCACTTACTCTTTCTGCACCTGCTTTTTTCAAAATCCTATACATTACAGAAAGACCAAATTCTGTTGTCATACAATAAAACCAAAAAACCCCGATAAAAGACTTTGAGTGGAAAAAAACTATGCAAGGATCGATTTATACACACTATTTTGTGCTCAAATATGTGACTAACCATGACCTGGCTGACTGATGCTCATATTCATCTATCAGACAACGAGTACTTGGCTGACCTAGAGTACATACTTACAGCCATGGATAGATTGAAGATTAAAGCATGCTGTGTTTCTATGGATAATACAACTTCGCAATCCACACTTGAACTGGGTAAACGCAGTCCTCTGGTTTTGCCATTTATTGGAATTCATCCTGAAAAGGCAGATGATGATCTAAATGCAATGGTAGAATTGATTGGAAATAATTCTAATAAAATATCTGGAATTGGAGAGATTGGTCTTGACAAAACATATGTTTCAGACGAAGCCAGATTTTCAAGACAAGTATTAGTGTTTCAAAAGATGCTCTCACTTGCAGAAAAATTAGGCAAACCTGTATCGATACATTCTAGAAAAACTCTAGATGAGATATTTTCCATACTTCCATCTTATTCCATCAAAGGTGTTTTACTTCATTGGTTTTCTGGCAGCAAAAAGCAATTACAAAAAGCAATGGAACTAGGATGTTTTGTATCATATGGACCAGCAATAGTTTATTCTCAAGACAAGCAAGTTCTTCTCACACTAACAGACTTGGACAAAATACTGCTTGAGACTGATGGACCTGTTAGATTCTCAAGATGCTTTGGTCTGAAAACTGCACAAATAACATTTCTACCTAGTGTGCTTTTTTGTGCAGCTGGTATATTGAACAAGTCATATGATGAAATGTTACTGATTGCTGAAAAGAATGCTAGTTCGTACCTTGGTGTATAGGTATAAAAAACCCCTTTAGGCAATCAAGTCAGTGAATAGAATCAAAAAGATCTCCTTAGAACTGATGACTACTTATAAAGGAAAATTTGATAATAATTTTGCACACAACAAACAGGTTCTCAATGAAGTTGCTATAGTGCGTTCTAAAGGTCTCAAGAATGAAATCGCAGGTTACATTTCTACATATATTAAACGAGAACTTGAGGCAAAACAAGAAAAGGAATCTGAAACAGTTGCTCACAACGAACCTGTTGATGAGACTGAAGAGATTGAAGAGCAAATACTCAACTAAGTTTTTTACAAAAATCCAATATACGCCAATACTTCTTTTGATAATATGATAACTGTCAAGTTACTGGGAGGTGCCAAAAAGTCATTCTCATCCGATAAACTTGAGATTGAAAGTGACCTTATGACAATATCTGATCTATTGGACCATCTTGAAAAATCCACTCCAAAAAATCTGTCACATCTTGATCCTAACAATATTTTAGTTGCAGTAAATGGCATAGATTCATCTGCATTGCAAGGAAAAGAGACTTTGCTGAAGGGTGGAGATGTCATTAGTATAATTCCACTAGTTCATGGCGGAAGATCAAAGAGGATACAATTTGGCATAATGAAAAATATTGTAGAGTTGGTCCGACTAAAAAAAACTACAGAAGATCCAATTAGATTTATCGAGTCACTCCGAGAGAAATATCCAAATCTTGTCATCCAAGGAATTGTAGCATCACATGTCTTGAATGTAGAACATGTAAAAAAGACAGCTGCCATTTCGTTGGCTGCTCAAAAAGCAGGTACCTTATTTTCTAATAAAATTGAGACTGATATTCTAATGAGATTTGCGTGTACCAGACAAATTAGTGATGCAATTTCCAAAGTAGGTGTAAAAAAGAATGCAGATTCCATATTGATGATAATTGGAAAAAAATCATACATTGAAAAACTATTTAATCAAATTGAGGAACTTTTAGAAGACAATGTTTTTTCAAAAGATAATTCTAAATTAATCCAAAAAGAATTTGGAATAACAAAAAAGCAACTTGATTGTGTGATTTCTAAAACACCATTGGAAGATCTACTTGCAGAAAAGTCTGCAACCTTATTCCATTGAATCTCGCTTGAGCTTTAACGTACTTACAACATCTTCTTCTTTTAGTATTGAAACGCCTGTAATACCGCCCATTATCTGAATCATGACATTCCAGTCATAGGATTCTAGAGACACCTTGTTTGGAATTATGCCTGCAACTAAATCTATTAGTTCTTTTGAGGAGATATCTGAGCCTCTTTTTTCAATTGTAATTCTGTATGCGTCTGTATCTTTCATTATTTTTATTTGGCTTCTCACACTTTCTACTATATTCTCAAGACTAGACGAAGTGGATTGCCTAATTGGAATGAATCTATGGCAATATCTCATTCTCCATGGCTCATCAAGAGTTATCTTTTTGATTTCAGCTATGACAACAAAAGGATCGATTATGGTGTCTACCCAAACTATTCCTGAAAAACTTGACTTGCCTATTCTTGGAGACTCGTCTCCAAGTTCTTGAATAATTTCTGCAATTTCATCACACGCTTCTTCTTCCATGTGTCTACTACAGGTTGCAATCAAATTCAAACCAAAGACTCCGATTTTATTTTACCTTCCCTTACTATTTTTAATTCATTACCTTCAAACTGTATTATTGTAGATTCTCCAGGATTGACAATTTTTCCTCCATCTAATAATACGTCATAGCCTGTGAATTTACCTATTATTCCCCTTGAATCATTAAATGAAGACTGCCCAGAAAAATTTGCGCTAGTCCCCACAAGTAATTTACATTCTTTTAAAAGAGCAAGCATACAAGGATGATTTGGAACTCTAACTGCAATCTTACCTTCAAGACCAAGCGATTCTTCAATTTTTTTGTCTTTGACTTTGAGAATTAATGTAAGGGGACCAGGCCAAAATTTATCTGAGATTTTTTCTGAATTTTCATCAAGATAAGCAATCTCTTTTATCTCTTCTTTAGAATATGCAAGAACAGGAAGTTGTTTTGTTTTCTCCCTGCCTTTAATTTTGTATATTTTGTTAATTGCATCTTTATTGTATGGATCGCACCCTATTCCATAAACAGTATCGGTAGGAAATACGACAACTCCTCCTTTTTTTATGGAATCATATGCAACTTTAATTCCTCTCTCATTGCAAGGTAGGATCATATTTTTTGGGGTGTTTAATAGTAAATTATCTCTTCTTATGAAAATGATATAAGATTGGAATGCGTATTGTACCAGATGGAAGAAGTATCACAATGCCAATGTCCTCCTGGTGGAGAAACATATGAAGACGAAGATGGAATGAAAATCTGCGTTTCATGTGACGGTTGGGTAGCATAAAATCAACCAGTTAAGGTGGCAAATAGTAATGTCAATACTGTGCAAGTCTTTTATAGGAAAATATTTTCTGTGAATAATATGTCAGAGGAAAACCAAAATGACTTTGAAGATGCCTTTGAGGACGACGATGTCGAAGATGAGACTGAAGAGATAGTAGACGAAGGCGAAAGTTAAATTCTCAATCCAAACGAGTCGGCAAACTCTCTGAATCCGCGATATGCCTGAAGAAACTCTCTACCTCTATTGCTTATTCTATACTTGCAGGCCCTGTCAGAATTGGTCTGTTCGAGTAGTCCTTGTGAAACAAGTGTATCTAAAATTTTTGAAAGTCTGCCATATGAGACATTTGCTTTTCGAATTAGGTAAGTTACACTGGCACCTGACTCGTCTGGAACTTCGTCTCTTGCAGTGGAGAGAATGTCTCCAATTATGCTTACATGAGTTCTATACGTTATTGCCAAATCTTACTCCTCTCAATGGAACTTGGGAAATTGGAATGAATAGTGCACCCAATCCTGCAATCTTTGTAGAAACTGAAATGAAATACAAAACTGATTTTGGAAATACAAGTGAATACCAACCCAAAAATTCGCCTAATGCTAACAACCCAAGGCCTGCGGCTACGAAAATAGCACTACGCTTTCTATTTTCCATGTATGACAATATTGTTTCAATTGTCCCATATACCAATAGGATAAAAGAAATTGACCTTATAATGTGCTCAATTGAATTACCTGGAATGATGAAAAGAGGCATTGCAATTGATTTGAAATATCTTGATTTTGGGAAAAATGATTTTATCCCATGAGAGAATGCTATGAAAAAATATCCTATAGTTTGGATACCTAATCCTAGGGTTTGAATCCAAGGGTCTAGTTTGACATATCCCAAGACAAAAGACTCGATGAGAAAACCAAATCCTACAACTCCAAATCCTATACTGATTGAAAAGAATGAGATGTTTAATCTAAAAAGTGTGGGACTGCCAGTATTTTTGAATCCGATATATGCAAAAATGCCCAGTATCAAACCTACTACAAAGCCTAATAGATTAAGGGCAGACTCGAGAACAAATTCCAATTAGGTATGATGCCTTATGAAATTACATAAGGCTTGTAGTGGATTTTTTTCTACCATTCATCAAGAGTTCCGGATGCAGTACCTTTGGTATCTGATACATAATCTCCCAAAACATCCGAATATCTTGCATCCTTGTAAGCAATAAATTTCACATATTCGCCGTATGACATGTCAAGGGAACAATGTGAACACTTGACATATGTAAAATCATCTCCCAATTCAGCAATTTTCTCACACTTGGGACATTTTATTTTCATGTTCTATATTGTCGTCAAGACCTATTATCTCTTCTTAAGGATAACAAGAAAATACTGTCTTGATAAAATTAGAACAATTGCTATGTTCTGTATTAATGATTATATTAAAGAATTAAATTGCTATGATTTGTTGTTCTGCTATGGTCAGAAATTGTGCTAAATGTAAGACAGAAATTCCAGACGACGTAGAACTTGATCCTTTTGCTTCTGCCTATCCATGCTGCAATAAATGCTGGGAAGAATGGAGGCAATACAGAATCATGGTTATGAATGAAATGAAATTAGACATGTCAGTGGCTGATCATAGAAAGCTAGTTAAAAAATACGAAAAAGTGTTTGTTGGTGTTATGACTCCTGAGGGAGATATAATCAATTTTGCTGACGAAAATAAGAGAAAGCCAGACAGTCCACTTTAGATGCCTATTTCCTTTTTTGCACTCTCCGGAATTATCATATTTAGTTTTTTTCTGTCCTTCTCATCAAATGATCTGATTAGTTCCTTAAGGGTTGCCGAAAGTACGGTCCTTTGTTCTGGAGCTAGTGACATGAAGATCTCAAAAATTCCATCCAGGTTAAAGGCAATCAGTTTTTCTGGATGATTTTTTATCTCGTTGATATAATTAGA
>JARLFW010000070.1 GCA_031296345.1 Nitrosotalea sp.
TGTATCTACTATTGCTGAACCCATCACAGCTGTTTGGAAATCTGATGGTGAGGGAAAACGTGGGTTTATTGAACAAAATCAGTTACCAAATGTACCTGATGAAATATTCAATGTCTTACGAAGACTAGCAACTGTAGACAAAAGACTCCAAGATACTTTGATATTTGAAAATGATGATTTCGAGTTGATAAAAACTGTACTAGGATGCATCAAAATTGAACTGGTAAAATCCTCTGAGACCATAACAACACTGTCTGAGAAAAAATCTGATATTCCCATACTACTTGAGGAGATACAAAAGGAACGCCTTCAAGTTATGTTGGATATTGTCAAAGAGATGGGTGGTAAAATTGAGACTGAGAAAGATGGCTTGACTATCTCAGGTACTCGAGGGTTGGTCAAGATAATATTTGTAGACAATGACAAAAGTGCCCAAGATGGAAATATGGTAAGAATATCTGTATCAGCACTTGAAGATCCACCTAGATTTGCAGAAATTTTATTTATGATAAAAAAAAGACTTGGCCTTCTTGACCTGCCACTTGAAAATGTATTAAGTCAGCATTGGCCCATTATATCAGACAATGATTTGCAATATGTAATCCAGACTGCAATTTCATGGTGGTCAAATAATTCAGTCTTGGCAACAAAAATAATTGGAGATGGAGACAAGTTTGACAAAGTAAAAGAATGGAATAATAAAATAAAGCAAGGAAAAGTTCGTTCAACTCTTGATACAATAACATTAGGAAAGATAATCAAACAAAAGGAATCAAATACAATCGTAAAGTAGGAAAAATTCTGTTTACGATTTATTGTGCCAGTTCTACTTTTCTACTGCTGATTATTGTCTCTGAAATTCTATTTTTGAGCTCCATTGGATTGATGATTGGTTTTGATATTACTAATATTACATATTCTAACATTTCAAATGAAAATACAGTGAATTTCTCCCTCTCGAGAATTGAACTATAGACATTACCAAATTCGTGATTATGTTCCTTATTCATATTGGATTTGAGAACTGATTCCATGAAGAGCATTTCTCTTTTCATTGGGGTGAGATCTTTATTGACGCCATTCTCCTTGGCAGTCATTTCTATTGCTCTACCTTTGTTGTTTAGGACTGCAATTAACTCAATATTCTCATCAATCTGAGAAATGTTGCAACAAAGGACATCAAACTCAAACAGACTCTCAAAATATCTTGTTGTCATTATATTGTAATGTATTTGGTACATGAAAAGGATGAGCCGTATAGAATGTTATTGTCTATGATATCAATATAGTACTAAGAAATTATGTAGTATAATTTCTACAAATTATTCTTACTATGCCTGTTTTATGGGAAACTCTGCGATCAAGTTTTTATTTGATTATAATTATTTGTTTTTTAGGTAATTGTCTTGGAACTAATTACAATGACAGTACAATACAAATTGAAAAAGAAAAAACTTGCTAAAGCAAAAGATGCACTGTCTGAGTATGTGGATGCCGTAAAAAAGAATGAACCCGGAACAATGGAATACAAAGTGTTTCAAGATGCTGATGACAGTTCCTCTTTCGTACATCTTATGTCATTTGTAGACTCAAATGCCAAGAAGGCACATGAAAAAACTGAGCATCTCAAAAAATTGAAAAAAATTCTAGTTCCAATATCGAAAGGAAAAGCTGTGTATGCTATCCTGGCAGAGATTAAGTTTATCAAATCTCCAGAGAAAACTGAGGAAACTACGAAAGATGTAGTACCTTCACACGAACCAATCTGATAAAATTTTTACACTAGTATGATGAGTTGATTTTCTAATTATTGGTGGCCAACACGTTTAAGAAAACCATCTATTCTTTTTTGCAAATCATTATGAATTTCAGGTATGGTTCTATTTCCATTAATGGGTATTAGACCATATTTTTTTTGCATGGCATGAAACTCTTGTGATATTCTCTTCTGATAAATCAAAAATGATTCATACATGTCTTCTGATAGGCCAATGTCTGCCCCTGACTCATAATGATCTAGTGTAGAATTTTTCTGGAAAACTCTGTGTATAAGTACTGAGGATTCCACGTCTAAATAAAAGACAATATCTGGTTTTATGGAAAATCCATACAAATTATGGCACCACGTTCTATCTAATCCTCTTACCAGATTTCTTGCTATGAGAGTGTAGATGTATCTGTCTGCAAGAACGATATATCCTGCCTGTAATGCTGGTATTATCTTGTATTCAAATTGGTCTGCAAAATCGGCAGCGTAGTATAATGCCAAAGTTTTTCTTCCAAGATTATAATCTTGTTTTGCTTCTAATATGCCCCTACCAACAAGTTCTGATCTCTTAAGACCTGTATTGAGTACCGCATGTCCATCTGCTTCTAATCTAGTAGTAATTTGCTGGATTTGTGTACTACGACCTGACGCATCTGGACCTTCTAGTACTATTAGCCTTCCTTTGATTTCTATGTCTTGTAAATTCTTTATGCCGTGACCATAAAATTCAACAGTTCTCTTTCCAAGGTCTTTGTATTTTGCACGTGTCATTTTCTTATCGCCTAATCCTCATCTTACTTGTTTGATATCCTTCTAAAAGAGGCAAAATCTTTTTTCTGACAATATTTTGTTGCTCTTCAATATTTAGAGTTCCGTCTATTACTGTAAACCCTTCTCTTTCCGCAAGTGCATCATATTGCTCAATTATTCTCCCTTGAAAAATTCTATAACTTTCATAAGCATCATTGCTTAGATTCATGTCCATTCCAGCTTCATAATACTTTAGCTTGGGTCTTCCAATCAAAATTCTATCAACTGCAATGTCTACCGGAACTTTAAAGTAAAACGCAACATCTGGCTTGATTGCAAAATCATACACCTTCTTGACCCACTCAGGGTTACAACCTCTTACAATGTCTCTTACAAAAGCTGTATACACATATCTGTCTGCAAGTACAAAATGACCTGCTCTTAACAATGGAGAAATATTTCTTTCATATCTGTCTGCAAAATCTGTAGCATGCAACAAGCTAAAAGTAGTTGGAGTGAGTAATCCCTTCTTTTTCCCCTTGGAGGTAATTTCTTTTACCATTTCTGAAGAATTCCACTCTGATTTAAAAACACTAACGCCCTTGTATGCAAGCCATTTTTCTAAAAGGTGGATTTGTGTTGATTTTCCTGAACCATCTATGCCTTCAACTATGATGAGTTTACCCCTAGGCTCTATCTTCATATCTTCAAATATCCTCTAATGATGAGGCAATTTTAGGTTTTATAGTTAGTATTACCAAATTTTCACAGCTACCATTAGTTTTGTAGAATTGATATGAAGTTATGACTATGATCTATATAGTAATCGTAACACTATGAAAAATAAGAAATCACGGTCGAATTTTAGATATCGTTTAATCTCAAATCTAAATCATGAAATGCAGCACCAAACCTTCTTTACCTCATAAATATTTGAAAAATTGATGATGATTTAATGGATTTGTTAGTATTACGACATGGTGAAGCAGGAAGAAGTTCTCCATCCCCTGGAGATTCTAAAAGATCACTTACAGCTGAAGGAAAACAAGAGATTGTAGATTTATCAAATGGTCTGAAATCCTTGGAAATAAAACTTGATTGCATATTTACCAGTCCTCTTTTACGAGCCAAGCAAACAGCTGAGATTGTGGCAAAATCTCTAAAATACAAAGGTAACATCGAAGAAATAAATGCCCTAAAACCTGAAGGCAGTAGACTAGAATTTTACTCTGTCTTGTCTAAGTTGAAACAAGACTCTGTAGTACTCGTAGTAGGGCATGAACCATATCTGAGTGAAATGATAAGTGAGGGGATATCTCAATCTGGTTGTAGAATAAATCTAAAGAAATCTGGACTAGCTAGGATGAAAATACTATCAACACTTCCTAAAATTAAAGGAGAACTACGATGGTTACTTACTCCAAAACATCTGAAGAAAATGACATAGATCTACGTTTCCTATGTTTTTCATTTAGTAAATAAATGTAAATCAGAAGTAGATTAATAGTTACATGTTAGTGAAAAAGTGGGTAATGTTTAGCTGAAAATATCTGTAATTGATCTTGGTTTTAATTCTGCCAAATTAGTTATCTATAATGTTAAAGATGATGATTCCTTTGATGTTTATCAACAGGAAGGAATCAAAGTAAGACTGGGAGAAGGACTTGACGAAAAAGGCAAATTGGGGAAAAAACCCATGTCACGAGCAATTGATACACTTCAAGTTTTTAGAGATATAATTCAATTAAATCCAATAAAATCTGTATTGCCTATTGCCACTAGTGCAGTAAGAGAGGCACACAATAAGGAAGATTTTCTAAATATTGTTTCTAAAGAAACTGGCTTTAATTTCAAAGTTCTATCTGAAAGAGAGGAAGCACTATACTCCTATGTTGGCGCAATAAAGTCACTCCATATTCCAGATTCGTTATTTTTTGACATTGGAGGTGGTAGCTTGGAGATTGTTTATGCAGAACGATTCAAGATAAGAAAAGTAATCTCATTACCACTTGGTGCTCTGCGATTGACACATCAATTTGATGGTAGAAAAGGTAAATTTACAGAAAAAAATCTTAAAGATCTAAAACGATACATCTGGAATCTTCTTCCAAGTAAAAAAGATCTTGGTATAAGTAAAGATGCAAAGCTTGTTGGAGTTGGAGGTGCATTACGTGCCTTGGCCCGATATGAACAAAGAGTTTCATCATATCCTCTAGATAAAATCCACAATTACAAAATTAGCAGTAAATCTTTTGATTCCACGATTAATGGATTATCAAAAATGAATTCAGATGATATTTCAAAGATCCCTGTATTAGGTTCTAGTCGAGCAGAGACCATTATTGCAGGCTCTTATGTGATTGAAACATTAATGAAAA
>JARLFW010000071.1 GCA_031296345.1 Nitrosotalea sp.
AGGAACAAAGCCAAATGCCTTACTTGTGGACACTCGTGGAACTGTATGGGTAACAACTTCTGATTCTAAAAGCCTGCTCTCACTTGATCCAAAAAGTGGAACCATAACCAATTTTGGGGTTAGAGATTATTCCCAACCTGAAACTGTAACGGGGAATTCAACCATGGTATGGACTATGGTACAAGACCTCGATGGGAAGATATGGTTCTCAGGTCTTGGTACTCAATCCATCTGGCAGCTAGAGCCTGGAACTGACACATTTCACCTATTTCATTCTGAATCTGGGGCTCCTTTTCAGATGAAAGTTGCAAAGAATGGAGAGATCTGGTTTACCACTTTGCGTGGTGATACAATTGGTGTAATAGAAAAATTTACTGACGGCAACTACAAAATCTCATCATTTGAAACTGGCAATAACACAACTCCAGCTGGTATGTTTTTACAAAATGATTCGGTGTGGACAGCTAACATTGATTCTCAAAAAATTTTACAATATCAAGTTACTAGGGAAAATGATTTTGTAAAAAATATTGCCACACTTCAAAGCATCCCAAATTACAACGCTACTATATTTTCATCACCAACTGATTTACTGGTAAACAATAATTCTGTCTGGCTGACAGAGCATGGGACAAGTTTTCTTACCAGATATGATCTTGATACTGGAAAACTAGTTCGATATCCTACATCACAAAATAATTTTCATACAACAACGTTACCTTTTTGGATTCGTGGTACAGACCATCCAAATTTTTTATGGTTTAATGAACATCAGGGAAATAAGATAGGGTGTTTTGATTTGGAAAATAAGACGCTAACTGAATACTCTATTCCTTCTGTTCCAAAGGATGGATATCTTACATATCCTCTTAACATTTCACAAGACCCTCATGACGAAAGAATCCTCTGGTTTTCTGAATGGAATACCGATAAGGTTGGGGTGATAAACGGGCATATTCCTGTACCTTTTGAAATTGTGCCTAGCAAAAAGGAGATTACACTTGGTTCTAATAAACTCGATGATACGATTAATCTAGAAATTCAAGGTGACTTGATTCATTCTAATCCTGTCTCTTTAAATGCGTCAAGCTCGATTACTTCAACTGCTGAACTGGGTAATCTGACAGTAAGGTTTGCATCTGATGTGGTAGACCTTTCACATGACAGACAAGTCTTGTTGTACCTTCATGATGGGGGGGTCCAACCTGGAAATTATACCGTTGGAATTAGTGCATCAGATGGTTATGTGACAAAGACTGTATTTCTTAACTTGACAATACTGAACAAATAACTTATTTTTTATTTTCAAAAAAATGACTTGTAACTATGTGTTTTCTTAGTGCATAATCTTTGATTTCAGAAAATTGGAATTCATCAATAATGAAATGAATGAAATCTTCCTTGTATTGCGGCAACTCTGTAATTTTGTTTGTATGTTTATCCTCATAATATTCTACATCGGGACCTTTTCCAAGTAGACTATTACACATATCCTTTAATTGTTCTAGGCTAAATTTGTCAAGCAGAAAATATTTGCTAGCAAGTTCATCATAGAATATCTTGTCTGCAGTTTCAATCTCTTTTTTTATTTTGGATATCTCTGCAGTCTTTGAATGCTCATCCTCTTCAGATCTTCCATGGTTTCCATTAGAATGCATTTGTATTGTAGAGATTTTTTACCAAAATATATACCGTGAAAATATTTTTGCGTTGACTTGATATTGTCATATGACGAGTTTTTCTGTGATTGAAAATTTGTACAATTGCGATCAATTTTTAGATCGAAAATTTTCTGTCTTGAAAACATACTGTAAGATCTTTTACCTTTACAGTCACGGTTTCTATGTAATTGGTTATATATGGTACCACTTTATAACCTATTTAAATGCCACAAACAAAACCGATTGTTGACATCGTAAATGTAGTAGCTTCTGCAACCGTGGACCAAAAAATTGATCTCATAGCAATTACAAAAGAATTCCCAGACGTTGAATACCATCCTGAACAGTTTCCAGGTCTAGTTTTTAGATTGAAATCTCCAAAAACTGCAACACTGATCTTCAGCTCGGGCAAAATGGTTTGTACTGGCTCCAAGTCAGAAGAGGCTGCAATAAATGCCGTAAACACTGTAGTACAAAGACTAAGAAAAGGTAAGATAAAAATCAAAAAGAATGCAGAAATTACAATTCAAAATATTGTAGCATCTGTTAGTCTTGGCGGTAAGGTTCACTTGGAAAAGGCAGCAAGAAGTCTTCCAAGAAGTATGTATGAACCAGAACAATTTCCTGGTCTGATACATAGAATGCTTGATCCTCGTTCAGTAGTTCTTATCTTTGCTTCTGGAAAACTAGTCTGTACTGGAACAAAGAAAGAGGCAGAAGTTTATCGTGCAGTGCACAATCTTCACACACTATTAGAAGAAAAGAAATTAATGGAATACGAGTAGTCGTAAACCAATCAACTACATTTTATTATATTTTAATTAGCTTGTTTGATTTTTAATTTCACGTCTATGCAATACTGCACTTCCTCCAAATGATATTGCAAGATTGATTGCAAGTGCTATTACTGCTATGTATATTGGACCAAAGCCAGTTTTGAAAAGAGATGATGTTAATTGGCCAAAACTATTTGCCATCTCTAGCATGTATATGCCAGAAAATATTCCGGCAATCAGGCCTATTATCAACGGAATCTTTCTAAGTGATTTTACATACAGTCCAAAAAATACTGCAGGTAATATCTGAACAATTAGTATTCCTCCAAGTAACTGTAGTGATATAGCATATGTTGCAGGAACTGAAAACACAAATGCAAGAGCTATAAACTTGAATACAGTTGATGACATTTTTGTTATTTTAATTTCTGAATTGTTTGAAAGATTTGGTTTTATCTCTTTGATGATATTTCTAGTCAAGAGATTTGCCTGTGCCATTGCCATGATTGCAGCAGGTACAAGACCCCCAACAAAAATCCCAAGTAATGCAATTCCTGAGAACCATCCTGGTAAAGAGTACAGGATCAATGATGGAACAACCAATATTCCACGTGAACTCTCAGGAAATCCTGACAAAAAGTGCATAGCTCCTGGAACGGCATAGACTAGTATTCCCATCAGTGCAAGTATAGCAAGTCCAACTCCATACAAAGGCAAAAGCGCCGTACTAGAGCGAAGCTTTTGTGCACTTTGAGAACTCAAAACCCCTGTTATTGCATGTGGATAGAGGTATAGGGCCAATGCACTACCTAAAATCAAAGTTGCATAAGCAGGAACTAGATTCTCTGGAAGTGTAACATAATTGTCCTTGGCTGCCTTGAACGCATTTCCAAATCCTCCTATGCTTATTGGAACTGCAACTATTACCACAATTACTGTAATCCATACTAGAATATCCTTGAAGATTGCAGTAAGAGTTGCACCACGTAATCCACTTGAATATGTAAAGGCCGCCAAAATTACAAAAGCAACAAGAAGTGAAATCTCTGTAACCATCTGGGAATTGGCATATCCTGCTAACATCACAGTCAGTACTGCTTGCATGCCCACTATCTGAAGCGCAATATATGGCAGCTCTGCAACAATTCCTGTGATTGCGATCATTATGGATAATGTTCTACTACTGAATCTGTCTTTTACAAAATCTGACGCCGTGATGTATCCCTTTTCTCTTGAGAGTGTCCAAAGTTTTGGCATTGTAACAAGTGCCACGGCAAAAGTTAGCATCACATAAGGAATTGCAAAAAAGTATAGTGCACCTTTTGCAAATACTCCTGATGGGATTGCAACAAAACTGTATGCAGTATACAGGTCTGCTCCGATGAGGAAAAAGACTAGCGCTGTTCCAAGCCTTCTTCCACCTAATGACCACTCGTGTACGTGATTAAGGTCCCCTCTTCTCCAATACTTGCCGTAAAATCCTAATCCGATAAAGACGATAAATAATGAAACAAATACTAGGATTACATCCCAACCTATCATGCTTTTTTCTCCATTAATTTGGCATATGCAAAATAGAACCCTGTACATGCAAATAACCAAAATGTCTGAAACCAATAGAAAAATGGCAGTCCGAATAATTCTGGTGAGTCTCTGTTGTAAATGGGAACTCCCAAGTTTACAAATGACGGTATCAAAATTAATAATGCTAAGGCAAGATGAATTTTCTTAAAATGCATCTTCATCTTGATTTTTCTGGTTAAGATATAAGCATTGAGAATGCCAAATGGAAAAAACTACAATTTTAGAGCGTGATATTAAATTTAGACACGTCTTATATGATCTGATCTATACTTTGTGTTGAAAAATCTGTTAAAATATTGATGAGGTTATACATTAACTATTCGAGAACTTTGTTAGTGTACAATGAGTAGTAATTCTTTATTAACTTGTTATAGTAAAAACGGCGAAAATGAACGTAAACATAAATAAACTCCAAATCTTGTCACTTGTGGCAATTCTTGG
>JARLFW010000072.1 GCA_031296345.1 Nitrosotalea sp.
AACCAATGCTTGTAAAAAAAATAATCAGGCATGATCTTGACTGTATAAAAAAAGCAGATGTTCTAGTAGTGTTGCCAGAGCCAAGTTTTGGTGCATCAATTGAGATGTTTGTAGCAAAGAATGCAAAAAAGAAAGTCATTTTATTTTCAAGCAAACCTGTTCCCAGTCCATGGCCCATTGGATTTTCAGATATTGTAGTTACAAGCAAAAATGAATTGGTTAGAAAATTACACATGATAATGTAAAGTTTGTTGTTAAAATCGTAATTGGCAACTAGGATCAGTTTTAAATAATTTAATCACGTATTAGTAATTGGGACGGAAACGCGGGGTAATAACCCGGACGTGACGTACAGTGGTATGACAGGTAGAAACACGTTTCCGTCCATTGTTATATTAAACAAGAAATCAATTTTAGAAAATTTATTTTGAAATTAATCAGTTGTTATACATTACATAGTCCTATATGCGTCAACAACATCTCGTGCAGTAACCATTGCTACTACAACATCATTTTTCTTCAGAGCAAGACGTTTAATCTTGTTTTTACTCATAATTTCTGCGGCGTCATTTCCTTTTATGCCGTATTTTGCAGTTATCAGAGGAAAAGTAGAGTGATTTGCAAGTCGTTCTTGCAATGGGACATTTTTTGTCAACACTCCCAGAAGGTCTCTTTCAGTAAAAATCCCAAAAGGGAGATTGTTTTTTATTATCAATACACTTCCTGTTCTTTTTTTATACATCAGGTTTATAGCTTTGAAGATAGAATCAAAATACTCGCAACTATACACTTTGGTGCTAACAACTTTTTCCAATGTTGGATTTCCTCCAGTAGTTCTAAGACCTTTTAACATATCAGATGCGGTGATAATTCCAACTAGTTTTTCATCATCAAAGACAAGTAATCGTTTCTTTTTTCCTATCAGAATTTTAGCTGCGTCCAGTACAAGTTCGTCAGGAGATACAGTAGCAAATGGTTTTGTCTGGGCATCTTTCATTTTGATATCAGGTATTCCTCCATCTTTTACAAGATAGGTCAAGATCTCTCGCTCGGTCAATATGCTAGAAGGCTTTCCTTTTTCATCATTGACAATTACATTTCCAATCTTTTTCTTTGCCATTATAGATATGGCACCTTTTAGACTCCGACTAGGTTTGACCGAAATAGGATTCGGAGTCATGTAATCTGCCACTTTTAATTGTAATTTGTCCAGCACCATGGCATGTTTCTCATCAAAGTGCTATTTGACTATGAAAAACGAATTCCAGTCTTGAGAATCACTGCTGAAAATACAAATTCTAGTCTTCGTTTGAGAAACTCGTTGTAAAAGCCTCTACAACATCTCGTGCTGTAACTATGGCATGTATTTTTTTATCCTGAGTTAATACCAGTCGCTTTATCTTGTGTTTACTCATTACCTTAGAGGCATCTCCGCCCTTTATGCCAACATGTGAGATTACAAGAGGAGTAGTACAATATCCACCCACCGGATTATGAGTTTCAACATCATTTGATAGTACATTTACCAATAGGTCTCTTTCCGTAAATATTCCATATGGTTTTTTATTCTTTAGAACAATCACACTTCCTATCCTTTTTTTATACATTAATTTTGATGCTGTAAGAATCGTATCATCATAATTTACTGTATACAATCTAGTACTCAATACTTTGGCAAGATCAGGATTTGCAGCCGTTCGTCTAAAGGCTCGCACCATGTCAGTTGCAGTTATTATACCAACCAAATGCTTTGCATCAAAAACAAGCAGTCTTGTTTTCTCTTTAATCATCAATTGGGCAGCGTCAATTACTTTTGTATTAAGACCCACAGTATCAAACGGACTGAGGGCAATATCGTATAGTTTAATGTTGGTGATTTTTTTGTGGACTGACAAATGCTCAAGAATTTGTCGTTCAGTGAGAATCCCAATTGGTTTGCGTTGTTTTTTTACAACCAAGTTTCCTATTCCTTTATCTGACATGATTTGAATTGCATCTGAAAAACTAAGATCAGCTTTTACAGCAAATGGTTTTGGGCTCATATAATCCGCAACCTTAAGTTCTAATGTTTTGAGTGCCAACGTTCAACGTATTACATCAGAATATAATAAAATCAAAACAAGATTCTCATTACTGGTAACCAGTCATTTGAAAAATCATATTATAAATTGTTGAAAATTATGTCTCAAGTTACAATTACAAGCCCTTTCATCCAAGGATGGATAGTACAGAAATAATTGTACTTGCCTTCATTATAGAACGTGTATTGCCAACCTGCTCCTGGTTGAATCAGATCTGAATCAAACTTTCCACCAATGTCAGTTACTGTATGAATTACAGTATCATCATTTTTCCATGTCACGGTTGTACCTGTATTTATCTGGATAATTGTAGGATGATATGATTCCGTAGTATTGATTTGCCATGCTCCATTTACTATAGAGACTTTGTTTGTCTGGATTATCATGTGTTGGTAAAATGTAGTATTTTGTGCAGATGTCAAACTTGTCATTATATTATGCATAGATCCCCCATACTGTGTCATAACCCATGGCCCCATGTACTGCTGTCTAAAATCAGAACTAGTCATCATATTTGTCATAAATTTGTTCATAAACTGAGGATTTTGTTGCATCGAATTTACCCAATTTTTCATGGTATCAGGGTTTGACATCATGTTATTCATCCAAGCCGGTGGGAGGTTTGGATCAAGCCATCCCATAGGACCTGTAACTGGAGTATTTTGCATCATGGATGAACGATTACCAGATTGTGAGATCATACTTCCTACGGCTAAACCTGCAATGAACACACCAACAACGATACCGAGGATAA
>JARLFW010000073.1 GCA_031296345.1 Nitrosotalea sp.
ATCAGATTTGATAAAGATTGTAATCCTGTTTATTATGGCATGCATTTTATTTCCTAGTGTTGTTTTCTTGTCAGCCTATGGAGATGGACTTGCAAGTGAAACATTGCCACCATCTATGATTGGGAACATAAATGTCACACTATCAATCAACACGTCACCATTTTTGATTGACAACTATCATGCAGGTACACAGATAAATTTCGTTTTGTTGGATGTTTCCAATCAACAACCGATTCCACAAGCAACAATCGCAGATTCAGTCTTCAAGGGGGACAATGCAATACTAGGTCACGTGTTCATGAGTGATAGTGGAAATTTCCTACTGGATTTGATGCCAGACTCATCAGCGAGTAAGATTTCAATTGATGAGCAAGGAGGACCATTTCCAGGCCTACTAGGCCATAGTGGAGAGTATAACATCAAGGGACCTGTATTTTCTACCGGAGGATTGTACAAATTCAAAATAGAAGTTCTCACAATGGGGTCGTATGATAATCAGGTCAGCAAATCATTTAATGCCGGAGTATCAATTCCAGAAACAAACAATTACCAAGTTTATGATAAAGATTATGGAAATCAGAATGTTACAGTAATTGCATACTATGATCAAATTAGTGATTTTCAATACAATTCAAATGATAAAACCATGAATTTTGTGATGCCGTTTAACTGGAACCAAGATAATATCAAACAGGTATCAGTTGTGCATCAGGAATTAAAGATACCAAAATCATTTGGCGATTTCATAGTTACAAAATATGATGCATTCATCAACGGAGTAAAATTACCTGACAAAGCAATCAGCATAGACGATTATTCATCAGATGAACGAATTGTACACATTATTTTATACAAAGAGGAATTGGCAAACATTGCAAAACAGCATAACAGTACAAAATCAGAAATGGATTTCTCACTGACCCCAAGCAATACAACTAGTTTTCCAATCATACAATTTACAAGAAATGCCCAGTACAAGGTAAGCCTCAGTTGGGATCCACCAAAAATTATTCCAGGTTCAACAACAAGATTTAGTTTCCAAGTTCTAGATCCTTATTTGATTAACAAGACAGTCGATTCCATAGACTATGATTTTTCCATAATCGAGGGAAAAAATGGCGCAATATTGCACAAGAGTGGTACGACAGATAATAATGGAAATATGAAAATCATTGATGCTCAATTTCCATCTAATTATACAGGTCCAATAACAATTGCATTTGAGAATCTAAATGGAAACAGTTTTGCAGATTCTGAATTCTCAGGATTTGTCTCGCCCCCCACAATAATTCCAGAATTTCCCATCGGAGCACTGGTGATAATAGCAATCTCATTTTCAACAATAATATTATTTCAAAAATTAGTGAAAAAATAGACATGAAACGAGGCATCGTAATTTTAATTGGAGGAGCCTGTATGCTCATAGGAGGCCATTTTCTTTCACAAACGGTACTTGATTTAATCCCAACAATAAATCCAGCAAATTCAAGCGTAATAGCAGATACAAATTATCACATGGTGACTCTAAGTAACCAATTAACTACAGTCAGCCAATTTGGAATCATAGTTTTACTTATTGGGGCAATCACGTTTTTTATTGATAGAAAAAAATCCAATTATTCAAAGAATCACAATACTGACTAAAATTTAAGTCTGATTTTTTTATTTTATACTAGTCCAGCGTTAACCCTTCAAGTTCTAAAGATATTGTAAATTCTAGGTTTATTGTTTAGTATGGATCTGTTCTAGTTAGCACACATTAGTGTCGTAGTACTCTGTATTCTTCCCAATTGGCGGATTTTTTTCGCTATTGTCTCTCTCATCTCTTCAACATTAGGGCATACAATTTTTACCACAATGTCATAGTTACCAAATACGCCTGAGACTTCCTTTACAGAATCAATAGATTTTACCCCTTCAACAATTGTTCCCTCTGATCCCATCTCACAATTTATCATGACATATGCAGTTTCCAACCATATTATATCGCGTTCATAATATATGAAATTTTTGGTATTATACCATTTTAAAACATCATATTTTTTCATTTCATTAACATATTACTAATTAATTATTAAAAATAAGACATTTTTTGAAATGTTTTGGCTCATTACTAATAATCACAAATAACAATTTCATTACAAATAGATCTCAACATAACAAAATAATAAAAAATGTAAAACTACTGATCTCCAATTAGAAAGATTACACTTACAGTAGTTGTTACTTGTTGGTTTGAAGTAAATATTGGTGTAGACTTTTCAGCCATAGTAGACATGGCACCCGGATATATCGGAGGCGGCTGAGAATTAAAGTCAGAAAGAGTCACCATCTTTACGCCAATTATTTTTTGACCTAGCGGATCAATTGCTGTCTCTGCTCGAGATTTTGCATTCAAGACTGCTTTACTTAGTAAATCATCTTGGATACTCTGCTCTTTTTCAGGAGAGAGTAAGAATGATATGTTGTCCACTCTATTTGCCCCTGCTGCAACTGCAGTATCCACAATATTTCCTGCCATTGACAGTTTAGTTGTTTTGACATACAAAGTGTTTGATGTTTGATAACCCGTCAATACTGATTTGTGGATCCCAGTATTTGGATCAGGTACAGAGTCTTGGTATACTGGATAGATAGAGAATCCAGCTGTACTTATCTCGTCTTTAGTTATGCCAATATTTTCAATAGCACTTACTACAGTATTCATCATTTGAGAGTTTGAATTGATTGCATCCTGTGCAGTCTTTGCTTCAGTATCAACACCAAATTGAACAGTAACTATATCTGGTAATACAGATACCGTTGCAGAACCTGTAGAAGATACGGTTCTCTCTCGTGATGCAGGTATTACAGATATTTGCTGTCCATAGGCTTCTTTTTGTGACATTTCCAAGATAACAAACACGGCAGTTGAAACAATTAGAATAGCGGCAAGTGTTGCAAGTATGACTTTTTTCTGGCTCGTCATTAACTCGTATAACAAAAGTTGAGTTTATAGACTTTGAGTATATTTCATCCTAACATGATTTTTTATTAAAATTTTAAAGTATTATTTTACAACCTCGTTAATTGATACTCATAGACAATCTAAAAATAAGCAAGGATTGTCTTTCCATGTATCGACATGTTACCTATTTTTCTGGACATTTGGGGATGTATGCCTGAACTTTCCAAGAACTGTATCGACATGACCAATGCCTCTTCCACATACCTAGGAATTGTAGGAGGCGCAATAATTGGGGGAGTTGTCAGCTGGTGGATTTACAACAGACAGAAATACACAACTGCAAAACAAGACCATATTTTAGGTAGAATAAAAGATTTAGAGGAAAACCATACCAACATTTTAAAAAAACTTGAAGACTTTGATGACAAACATGAGTGTTCATTTGATGCGTTACAAGAACTCGATAAAAAAATAGACGCTCTTTTGAAAAAATCAGACAAAGATTCCTTAAAATAATATTTTCATTTATTTGAAAAAGTCCACTTTTGTTCTGTATTCATTTTCAATATTTGTTCAGGCGATATGTCTTTATGATCAACGCCAAAATGTGTGGTATACTCTAACAGGCTTGTAAATGCTTTCTTGCAGACAGGACAGTTCTTTTCAAATCCGCCCATTGTTATAGTAAATACAAAAATTGTATTTTAAGATATTCCAGATTATCACAGTCTAGAGCTTGTCACATCTAAGAGCGAGGTGTCATGTGGAATATTTTTAGAGGTAAAATCTTTAGTAAAATTCTTTTTTCACCTGGCATTCCAAACGGATACTTGTCCACTCCCAAGTATTTTTTTGCCATCTTGTCTGCGTGCTTGTCAGCATCATGAGTTGTCTGTTCTATGACTTTGCCCCGTATTGTAACCATATTGTAAGGATTTTTGTTATCAACAATTGAGATTGCCACTCTTGGATCTCTTGAGACGTTTCTTTGTTTCACCCTTCCCTCAGCTGTATTTACAATGATTATACCATCAACCAAATCAATCCAGGTTGGAGTTATCTGTGGCGAGTTGTCTTTCATCAAAGTGGCAACAAATGCCAAATTCTTGTCTTCAAGTAATTGAGTCACTTCAGGAGATATCACGCTAGTTTCAGTCATGGTAGTTCTACTTTGTTTCCAAATTTGCCGTCCATCACTATTTCTGATAACGGTTTTCTAGTGTTTGGAATTTCACGAGCTTGAAGTTCTGATGATAGTTTTTCCTTTGAACCTCTTTTTCCAATTGCAATCATCGCAACTACTTCAAAATCTACAGGTACTGCTAAATCTTTTCTTGCTTTCTCATAATCAAATCCTGCCATTGCATGAGTGACAAGCCCTTGTGAGACTGCTTGAATTGCAAGATTCTCCCATGCAGAACCAGTATCAAATTGGTGCGTTATTGATGGCTGACCATTATGCTCAAAGTTTTTTCTAGAAACTATAACAACCAGAACAGATGCATTAGCACACCACTGTTTATTGAAATCAACAAGCAAATTGAAAAGATCATTCCAGTTTTTTGAATTTCTTTTTGCATAGATAAATCTCCATGGCTGACTGTTGGAAGAGGACGGAGCCCATCGTGCAGCTTCGAAAAGTGGAAAGAGTTCTTTATCGCTTATTTCTTCAGGTACAAATGATCTTGGAGACCATCTGTTTATTATCAAAGAATTAATTTCATGTGTGGTACTACGATTTTTTTGTACCTCAGGATCTATCATCATTTGTGAGTAATTTCGTTAATACTTAAGTTTACTAGTATTTCTTTTGCAAGTGACCAAAAGATGTATTTACAATACTAAATCATATCTGAACTTTTACAAGTCAAAACATTACATTATTTTTTCATGTTATCAATATAAGAAAACACAGGTCTCAGATATTTACTTGAAGCAATTACAACACATGCAATACCAGTTCCAAGAAGTATACCGCCTACTACATCCAGAGGATAATGATCTCCGACATAAATTCTAGAATAGGAGACCAGTATTGCCTCAATGCCAAGAATTATTGAGAATATAAGCTGTTTTCCTTTATTGAATCTCAAAAAGAGAATTGCTGCGCCGGCTGAAACAATTGTAGCATGACCTGAAGGAAAAGATGGATCAGAATCAGCATGTGCCAGAAGATTCACACTGGAAGGCCTTGCTCTATCTATTTCATTTTTGAGTACAGTACCCAATGGAATTAAAATTAGAAAGGTAATTGTAATCAACACCGCCGCTTTTCTGCCGTCCTTTTTACCCAGTACAGAGAGCAATAGAATAACAGATATCCATACTACCTCTCTACCATATTTTGTCAAATCTACCATTATTTTATTGAGAGTTTTACCATGAGGATTGTTTATCTCCTGAAATGAAGAAGTATCCCATTTTGTAATTTCTGCATTATTACTAGAAACCAAAAAAGACAAAACTGCAAAACTTGCAAGAAGTATTGCTGCAAGTATGACGTACTTCATCCAACTTAATGAAAATTACGGGGGTTATAAAATAGATCACAGAGTCATTGGCCAAGACATGCATCATGAACTTGTTCATCACGTCCTTACGGCAGGGTTTGCAGTAGAACTTGTTTGGTTTATTACACACAAGCCAAGTCCTTGAGCTGGAATCAGTACAGCAGCCCTAATAAAATGGGACTTTTTTTTAATCAAAATTTATTCCACTCTATGATGTATGACAAGTTGATCATAGTATCGGACAGATTTTACATTAACAAATTCTAGCATTCCATATCTTGAAAGTTCTCTTCCAAAACCACTTTGTTTTACGCCACCAAATGGAATTCTAGGATCAGATATGACAACATTATTTACAGTTACAATGCCTGATTCTATTTGTCTAGATAATTTTTCTGCTTTTTCCAGATTTAGTGTCCATAGACTAGCGCCAAGCCCATATTGTGAGGAGTTTGCCAGTTTGATTGCCTCATTTTCATCTTCCACTATAGTTACTGGTGCTACAGGACCAAATGCCTCCTCATGG
>JARLFW010000074.1 GCA_031296345.1 Nitrosotalea sp.
AATTCCCAGAGGCTATTCCGAATGCTATGGCACAAGCAATCATACCTCCTACAATAGCGGCTCCATACAATTGTGCTGTACCTAGCGGAG
The DNA here is from genome assembly GCA_031296345.1 of Nitrosotalea sp. Classification (GTDB taxonomy): domain Archaea; phylum Thermoproteota; class Nitrososphaeria; order Nitrososphaerales; family Nitrosopumilaceae; genus Nitrosotalea. The sequence continues at coordinate 91 of JARLFW010000074.1, forward strand.
GTCCGCATGCAGTGTATGCATAGGCTTGTGCTCCACATGGTTGTTGTGCAAAGGCCAAGTCGGTACCTGCAATAGCAAGTATGCCTACTACCATAGTGATTGCAGTCAATTTTGCTGTACTTAGGTTAACCATGTACTATATACAACATCGTAATATTTACGGCTGACTAAAATTTCTACTTGCATTTCGTATCAAGGTTGCCACTTGCTATCTTCTTCTGGTGTGAACAGTAATGACACGTGTTGCATCATCTGTCTCTTTTTTCGAGTCCAGTAAAACTTGCTGATGTGATTTTGCTTATTATTTGGGCAGTGATATCTCGAATTTTATTTATCCTGTCTAATGATATGCCAGTTATTGCGGACAAGTGATTTTTATCCATTGATAACAAATCCTTTGCAACCATGATGTTATTTCTTGAAATGGAAAATAACTCATTTTTAGTCAGTGGCAATATGGTCAGTGGGTATAGCCCTTTGTCCTGAATCATTGCCTCAAGGCAATGGTTTGGGGGATATCTCCATGATAGAACATTCTGGCCAATACATGTGGCATATGTAATGACTTCACTTGATACTTTGGTGTTGCATACTAGCATCTCTCCATCAAAGACATCTTTTAGATCTAAAAATCTAGCATGCGTATACAGCGACTCTTTTAGTCCGGTAAAGATTCCTGGATAGTTATGATACTTGCATTCTACAAATGACTTCTTCTTGGAATCTGGTTTATACACTATGATGTCAAGTTCATGCTTGACACATCTGCCCTGTATTGTTTTTCTTATGCCTTGAATCTGATATCCATGCTCTTCTAGAATCCTACTTACATAATTTTCAAAGAGAAATCCTGCTGGACCGAGTTTCATTATTGATTCTTTTAGTTTATACCTGTGACTTGTTACCCCGCCTGCTTCAAATTGTGCTAACAACGCAAGCACTAGTCGATAAACCTCTCGTGTAGTCATGCCTTCCCGGATCTTCAAACTTATCGCATCTGCTACTCTTCTTGCAAGTTTTTTGGTTGCCCCTGCCCTCATGCACGTGCCAATGACCTTGTAAGGATTGAAAGGAACACTTTGGCCGTTTGCTTTTTTTACGAAAATTATTTTTTTGTTATTCAATTGATATCTTTTTACCATCTGTAGGCTTTGGCATTGTGATTCTTAGAATGCCATTCTTGAATATTGCCGAGATTTGTTTTGTGTTTATGCCGCTTGGAAGTTTTATGGTCTTTTTAAAATAGTCAAACTCTGTAACTGTACTGCCTCTTGAAATGCAATAAGTCTTGGTTAGTTTTGCCTTGACAGTCAAATGATCATCTGATAATATTACCTCAATGTTTTTCTTATCCACTAGTGGTAGGTCTACCTCCAAAGTCCAACTTGCATGCTTTTCTTTTAGATGAGATAGTGGAACCAGTTCTTTGTGTATAAAATCATCAAACAGTGTGTTTCCAAAAAAGGCGTTCATCTGTTTTTCTATGATGGAACCAAAATCTGACATGTCTCTCACTTGTATATCTGCGGAGGAGTTGTTGATGGTTGTTCTCTTTGTGTCTGCATGACATTTAATGTCTCTTCCATCAGTTGCCTGTTTTGAAGTCTTAGGTATTCGCTTTGTTTTTTAAATTCTGCTAAATCAATCTCTGTCTTTATTACATGTGATATTGTTTTGATGGTCTGCATTGCAGCATCAGGGTCAGGAAAAAAATAATTACATTCAGTATGTAATGCTATGGCAGGTATTGGCGAGTTTTTTAACTGTGTAAGAATGGTGGCATCCGGTCCACTTATTATGCCTGAGAGAAACTTGGGTATCTCATTATCGTATAGTATTTTTTCAAGACTCTCGCGCGTTACTAGTCCATATGTCTTGAGATTTGATATGTTTCTATCAGGTACATGAAGGCCTGATGTGAATATGATCAGATCAATTCTATTCTTTTTTGAAAAATCTATTACTGATTCTACAAAGTCTATCGCATTGTCATAATCTATTGGGATGTCCGATAATATTGCAAATGTATTATCTTTTTTGTAGATTCTAACAGGCCCCATGATTTGACCATTATCTATGAATACAATTGCTGCAGGGCTGCTTTCTATCTCTCCTATCAGTTCCATCTTTAATGCCTGAATAATGTATGTTGTTGCTATAGTTCCTATCAATCCAGGTCCGGGAATGCCAAGAAGTAATGTAGTTGGATTTTTTGGCAACTCTGTTTTTTTTATCTTTGATTTTTGCATAATCTCAAAAATTATCCTAATGATTTTATGTTATAAAAAGAATCATCATAAATTACCAAGAGTGATTATCACTGATGAGATTATTCTTTGTCATCAGAGCATCTCCTCTTACTTTATTTATGGTAGACATACAGGAAAAGTTAGGTAGAACATATGGGATTATTTAAAAAAGATCTGGCGTTTGAAAAAATTGAATTATCAAAATCAAAAATAGACTCGAATAAAACTGCCACTATTAAAGTCAATGTTAAAAATTTCAAGGAAAAGTTTGACAATATCGTACTAAAAACAAGCACCGATGATGCAAGTAATCAATATGTTACACTTAGTACTCCTGTAATTCAACTGGCTCCATTGGATTTTCCAGATAAAAATACTGGAGAGCATGAAATCACAATTATGCCACACAATATTCCTCTTAGTAAAATGTCTTTTAAGATTACAGTCGAAGTGTTTGGAAATGGTAGAGAAAAACCAATATTGAAAAAAGAATTCAACTTGACTGTACAGAAAAAAACTTAGACTTTTCTATATCTTCTGATTAAACGCCTTGCGTGTCCGAGTCACGAAGATCTTGTTCTATTTGCATCAAGCGTTTTACCCGTTCTATAACTGGGGGATGCGTAGAAAAGAACCTTGCAATGGTCTGACCTGAGATTGCAGGTATTATAAAAAATGCATTCATCCCTTCTATTTTTTTAAGTTCCTGGGGTGGTGCAACTTTAACCTCACCGCTTATCTTCATCAGCGCACGGGATAGATTCATTGGCTTGCCTGTAAGATATGCCCCGCCTCTATCTGCTGCAAACTCTCTGTATCGAGATATTGCTCTGATGATTAGAAAACTTAGAAACCAAACTATTCCAGCAACTATTAGAATCATGATTGTATTGCCTCCTTGTTGCTGTCTTCCACCATAGCCTCCTCCCCACATTGTACTAAACATTGAAGATTGCATGAGAAACCATGCAATTGTAGAGAACAAGCTTGCAAGTGTTATGATTGTAACATCTCTGTTTCTTATGTGAGTAAGTTCATGTGACAAGACACCTTCAAGTTCATCTTTGTCTAATATTTTTAAAATTCCAGAGCTTACCACTACTACAGAACTTCGTGGGCCTTTTCCAGTTGCAAATGCATTTGGAATATCACTTGTCATTACTCCAACCTTTGGTTTTGGAATGTTTGCTTTTTGGCATAAACTTTCTACTATTTGGTGTAATGCTGGATATTCTTCTTTGGATACAATCTTGGTTCCTGTACTCCATAATACAATTCTGTCAGAAAAGAACCATTGTGCGCCAATCATTAATCCTGCAATCATTGCAATTGGAAGTATTCCCAATCCAAAGTACATGGCAATAAAACCCAAAAATGCCAAATAGATAAGCGTAAGGGCTAGAAAACTGATTGCCATTCTAAAAGTTAGTTCTAAATCTCGTTGCATGTTTGTCATATTATGGACTTGATTCATAATTTAAAACTTGAGAATCAATTTTTGATCGAAATGACTTTGATGTGTAAATAATTGGTTAGACCTAGGATTAGATGTTATTCTTGTTCCAATGGCAATCGCAATTGCATCCTTTTTGGCATTTCACTCGCCTGCAGTCTGAACACACATTTTGTTTCCAGAAATGATCTCCATCCATGATATCTCACATATGTTTAGAACACCGTTGCATAATAATCGTGATATTTGCGTCTTACATAGACGTCACCTGGCTCGTTAATATGACCATATATGCAAATAATGATTAATTGTCAGACAATAATTCTCAGATAAACATACGAAACACTACCTATGAGGATATTCCAAAGATAGTGGAATTGCAAGAAGTCTCTTTTCCGCAGATGGCAATCGAAGGTATGATCTTCAAGAAACATCACTTGGAGAATCATTTGAAAGTATTTCCCCAGGGTCAATTTGTTGCTGAATATGACGGACAGATTGTAGGCTCGGTAAGTAGTGTAATAGTAAAACTAGAGCCAGAGTACAAGGAACATACTTGGATGGAGATTTGTGGTGGACCAGAATTTAGAAACCATGATCCTAATGGTGACAGCCTTTATGGTGCTGATGTATCAACACATCCTGATTATCGTAGACTGGGAATTGCAACATTACTCTATGATGCAAGAAAGAACCTTTGCATTACATTAAATCTAAGGAGAATAATTGCAGGTGGAAGATTGTTTAATTATTGCGAATTTGTAGATAAAATGTCTCCTGAGGAGTATGTCCAAAAAGTAATCGAAGGTGAAATTGATGAACCAGTACTTGGCTTTCAACTAAAAAATGGATTCAAGTTTATCAAAATTTTAAAAAATTATCTCAAGGATAGTAGATCATTAGACTATGCAACCTTCATAGAATGGAAGAATACAGACTATAAACAGGTGATTTGATTGATAATTGATTGCCATACTCACCTAAACCGATACGCCACTATAGAACATATTCCACTTCTTGAAGATAGGGTCAAGAAATTACTTTTGGAAATGTCAAACCACAACGTAGATTATTCTTTAGTTCTCTCATCATACAAAGTAGATGAAGAACGACCATCCACACGACAGTTGATTGAAGCTACAAAAAAGTATGATAACATTGGTCTAGTTGCAGGATTTAGTATTGATAATCATACAACTGCTGATCTGAAACAATATAAAAAATGGATAAAAGATGGTTTTGTGAAAGGGCTCAAGGTCTATTGTGGATATGAGCACTATTACCCATTTGATAAAAGATACCAAAAAGTCTATGATACTTGTGTGGAATTTGGAGTGCCAGTTATGGTGCATACCGGTGATACATTTTCTGAGAAAGGCAAGCTGAAATTCTCACATCCCATTAATCTGGATGAAGTTGCAGTAGATAATCCGGAACTAAAGATTGTCATGTGCCATCTTGGAAACCCTTGGATTGAAGATTGCCAGGAAGTTGTGTACAAAAATGATAATGTTTATGCTGACATGTCAGGCCTGGCAGTTGGTAAATTTGACCACTTTTTTGAAGAGGTAATGGTCGAAAAAGTCGCAGAACTTATCAATTATGCGGGAGAACCGCGCTATCTACTGTATGGCACTGATTGGCCAATCTCGGACATGGGTTCATACATTAATTTTGCCTCAAAATTGAAATTAAAGAAAGAATACAGGAACAAATTGATGTATCAGAACGCTAAAGATCTCTTCAATATCTAAAATTCAATATCTTGGAAAAATTCTAGATTATATCTAGAAGATGTCTTTTTTGTCTATTTTTCTAATTGTAGTCTTCCAACGTTTCTTGCTACGTTGAGACAAGTTTCTGACTAATTTGCTACCTAGTGCATCAAATATTTTTGAGAGATCCCATCCCATTTCAGTATAGTTGTATGTTCTGTATGGACTGAATACTC
>JARLFW010000075.1 GCA_031296345.1 Nitrosotalea sp.
AAGTGCAATAAATTTTGGCTTGCCAATTGACCTTTCGGCAAATCCTCCCATATATGCAAGTGCAAACAGGTTGAATGCAATATGGGCAATGCCTGCGTGGATGAACATTGATGTAAATAATCTCAAGATGCTGTCTGGAAGATTGCCGTCCTTGAACAAGCTATTTGGGACAAATCCATAATTGGAAATTATCGCATTCTGAGTATTGCTGAGAATACCATATGCAAAAACTACTATATTTACAACAACCAGGACTGTGGTAACAGGCGGCGGAGTTCCTAACTTTAACATCTGTTCATGGGACAGATTGCTGTAATAAAACGATAAGGAAGAAAATACTAGTCAATATATGATCGCTATCTAAAACACGCGATCAGAATATCTGAATTAGATAGTCACAATTCTAAATTGATTTTAAAAAATTATTGCGATTCAATTTAATATCTCCAAAAAATAATGTAACATGTGAAGGTTGCAGTAATAGTCTTCCCTGGTAGTAATTGCGATCGAGATATGCACCATGTTCTAACTGATGTTTTTCATCTAGATTCACAACTTGTATGGCATACTGACCAATTGCCAAAGAACATTGATGCCATAGTTTTACCTGGTGGATTTTCATATGGTGATAGACTCCGAGCTGGAGTAATTGCAGCCCATAGCCCTGTCATAAAAGATGTCAAAAAGATGGCTGAAAGGGGCATACCTGTTTTAGGGGTGTGTAATGGTTTTCAGATACTAGTCGAGTCGGGTCTTTTGCCAGGGGCTCTTCTCAAAAACACATCGCTGAATTTTATGTGCAAGTGGACTGAGATTATTGTCAAAAACAACAAAACTCCATTTACAAACAAATTCAAACTAGACCAAAGAATCCCAATTGCAATCGCAAATGGAGAGGGGCGATACTATGCAGATGATGCCACTCTGAAATCTTTAAAGAAAAATAACCAGATTGTCTTTACTTATGCGGAAGAAATCAACGGCGCATCCCTTGGTATAGCTGGAATATGCAACAAGGCCGGAAATGTTGTTGGCATGATGCCACATCCTGAAAGGTCTGCTGAGCAGATAATAAATCCAAAAAACGCAAAACCTGCATCATTAATCTTTGAATCACTTCTAAGTACATTGGGCGTAATAGCATGAGCCTGACTCCCCAAGAGTCTGAATATCTTGAAAAAAAGATAGGCCGAAAGCCCAACCCTTTGGAATTTCAGATTGTAGCTGCTGAATGGTCAGAACATTGCTCCTACAAGTCCTCAAAAAAACATCTCAAGATTTTACCAAAAAAAGGAAAACGGGTGATATCTGGTCCTGGATACGACTCGGGTGTTCTCGATGTAGGAGATGGATATGTTGTTACGGTGCACATTGAAAGCCATAATCATCCATCTGCAGTGGAACCATACGGAGGAGCTGCAACTGGTGTTGGTGGAGTGATTCGAGATATATTATCTGCAGGAACTAGACCGATTGCAATTTTAGACGGACTACGATTTGGGAATATAGAAAAAGACAATCATGCAAGATGGTTATTCAAAAATGCCATAAGGGGAATTGCAGACTATGGTAACTGTCTTGGAATTCCAACAGTTGGTGGAGAAATCGAGTTTGACAAGTGTTTTACAAATTATGCATTAGTGGATGTGGCCGCAATTGGGTTTGGTAAAAAAGAGAATCTAATCAGAAACAGGGCTGAAAAGGGAGATTATGTTGTTCTAATTGGAGGATCTACTGGACGAGATGGAATTGGCGGTTCCCAGTTTGCATCTGATAAACTAGAGGCAGAGAATCGCTCCGCCGTCCAGATTCCAGACCCGTTTATTGAAAAATTGGTAATTGAAGCAATCTTGGAGGCCAGAAATCAAAAATGTATCAAGGCAATGAAAGACCTTGGAGGTGGAGGGTTGTCATGCGCAATCTCTGAGACTGCAGACGCACTGGGTGTAGGAATTGATCTTGACTTGTCACTTGTACACAAGAGGGAGCAAAACATGTTACCATCTGAACTCATGGTATCAGAATCCCAGGAAAGAATGCTTGTTATCACTGACCTGAAAAAACTTGCAACACTAAAAAGTATCTGTGAAAAATTCCGTGTTCCGTATTCTGTTATTGGTAGAGTACATGAAGATAAGATGATGGAAGTAAAACTAAACAAAAACACTATGGCAAAACTTCCAAGTCAGGTTGTTGCAAATGCTCCTCTTCTTGATAGGCCGTCAATCAAGCCAAAATATCTGAGTGCTTTGCAGAAAGTCAAAAAACCTATCCAACCTGTAGATTTATCCAAGACGCTTTTGAAGATGCTTTCAAATCCTAACATTGCAAGCAAACACTGGGTCTATACTCAATACGACCATGAGGTAGGCATACGAACCGTTGTAAAACCCGGTGGCGATGGGGCATCTCTACGACTAGACAACGGCAAGTTTCTATCTGTAAAAATCGACGGAAATTCAAAGCATTGTTACATAAATCCACGGGAGGGTGTGATTGGATGCTTTGATGAGGCTTGTAGAAATGTAATTTGCACTGGAGCAAAACCAATAGGAATGGTTGACCATCTCCAGTTTGGAAATCCAGAAGATCCTGAAATATTTTGGACATTCAAGGAATCGGTTCAAGCTATTACTGATTATGCCAAATATTTTGAAATTCCATGTGTCGGAGGTAAAGTTAGTCTATACAACGAGACAGATGAGGGTCCCATAAAGCCAACTCCTATAATTGGAGTACTAGGCCTCAATGAAGGAAATCCAATGATTCCAAAGAAAATTGAAACTGGTGATTTGTTGATTATAGTTGGAATTACAAAAGATGAACTTGGTGGTTCTGAATACTATGAATACATCCATGGATTGACTGGAGGAAAATGTCCTACGGTTGATATGAAAACGTCCAAGAAAATCCAAGATGCAGTATTGGAACTCATACATCAAGATACTGTAAAGATTGCACATGATTGTTCCAAGGGAGGTCTTGCAATAGGTGTATCAAAACTATGTATCATAAATGAAACAGGATGTACAGTCTCTGTTGAAAAAATTCCAGCAGAAAAGTTACAATTAGATGAATTATTATTCTCTGAAACACATTCTAGATTTTTACTTGTAATATCTAAAAAGGACGAAAAAAGAGTAATATCATTTCTTGAAAAAAAGGGCATACCACACGCAAGTATTGGTAATTTTTCTGGTAAAAATATGATATTCAAAGAAAAATCAAAAATTGTAACTTCTGTAAGGGTTGATAAAGCACAAGAAAAATGGTTAAACTCGTTGGAGGCACTTGTAACACATGGTTAAAGAAAACTGTGGAGTAGTTGGAATCTTTAGTCTGGATGGCGCAAATGTCATACCTATGGTAATAGATGCATTGCGTGCACTTCAACATAGAGGCCAAGAAGCATGGGGAGTCGCAGTACCCAAAAAACAGCCATATAAACAACTGGGACTGGTATCTTCAGCCGTAACTGAATTTGACAAACTTACGCGTGATTATGTATCTCCTGCAGCAATAGGGCATGTAAGATATTCCACAATGGGCAAAAGTAATCTTGAAAATGCACAGCCACTCAAAGTCAAGGACTTGTGTATTGCTCATAATGGGACAATATCCAATGTAGAAGAGCTAACTGGAATGGTTGGTGGGTGTACCTTTACCCCTCAAAATGTTAGTGACACTCTGATTGCAGCCCAGAGACTTGTTGCACTAATGGCAGATAATGGAAAACTTGGAAACGCACTATCTATTTTAAAAAATGAAATGGTCGGCTCGTTTTGCTTTACATTTGTATCTGATGATAACTCGATTTATGCAGCCCGTGATCCTAAAGGTTTCAGGCCAATGGTGCTTGGTTATAGAAAAGACAATAACACATACATTGTTGCGTCAGAATCGTCTGCACTCTCTGCAGTAGGTGCACAACTTGTCAGAGATGTAAAACCGGGAGAACTAATCAAGATTAGCGATGCCGGATTGGAATCTGAAATGTTTTCAGAAGAAAAAAAACCAGCTCACTGCTCGTTTGAATTTACTTATTTTGCTCATCCGTCAAGTGTGATGGAGGGCTCTAACATTTACTTGGCAAGAAAAAGAATTGGACAATTTCTTGCCCGCAAGTTTGCAATAAAAGATGCAGACATTGTAATTCCAGTTCCAGATTCGGCAAGACCTGCAGCACTAGGATATGCCCAAGAGCTTGGCGTACCGTTTGAAGAAGGATTGCTAAAAGATAGGTATAGTAGAAAAGGACCATTGCGCAGCTTTATCGAACCTCATCAAGCTGATAGAGTTGAGATAAACCGCTGGATAATTCCAATCACTCAGGTGATTTCTGGAAAACACGTGGTTGTTGTAGATGATAGTCTTGTTAGGGGTACTAGTTCAAAGGCAATCATCAAGGCACTAAGAAGATCAGGTGCAAAAAAGATTAGCATGGTGATTACATTTCCACAAATTCAATTTCCATGTTATGCTGGAATAGACTTTCCATCACAAGATGAACTTGTAACATTCATGGGAGATGGTAAAAAATACACAGAAGACGAGATTACAGAAAAAGTACGACAACTCATTGGTGCTGACTTTCTTGGGTATAATGATGCAAAGAACTTGGCAGCTGCGGTTGGAATGGAACATGACTCGATGTGCTTTACATGTTCCAGCGGTGATTATTCTACATTGGGAATAAAGCCTATGTTTAAAACAAGGGCCGAAATCAAAGGGGAATAATATGGAACTATCATTTGTCTTGGTAAAAAGCAAGATGGGACATGAAATGGATGTCATGAACGACGTTCTCAAAATTGATGGCGTAAAGGAAGCAACCGGGACATTTGGTCAGTATGACATATTTGTAAAAGTTCAAGCCTCTACAAGAACTGAACTTGATAAAATAATTACCAAAAAAATACGTCTGGTGCCAAATGTTCTTTCAACTACTACACTGCCTGCACTTTCTGGCAAGCCCACAAAATAAGCACTCCTTGGCCTGAAACTCGGAGCGGTATATCAGTTTAAATTCCAGCCTGTTCAATGACCGCCTGTTTGAAGTTTCTACGCTCAGGTAAGGTAAAAGACATTTACGAGCTTCCAGATGGAAATATTCTATTTCATTTCTCCGATAGGGTATCTGCTTTTGATGTGAAATTTCTAACTCCAATTCCAAAAAAAGGTGAGGTACTTTGCAGGTTTGCAGAATTTTGGTTCAAAAAACTACCCATAAAAAACCACTACATCAGAACCGAAGGCAAGGACAAGATTGTAGTAAAAAAGATGCAGATGATTCCAATTGAATGCGTCGTACGTGGATATTTCTATGGAAGTCTTGTACAAAGATGGAAAGATGGACAAGTCAAGTTACCTGATGGTTCAACTCCACAACTTGCAGAAAAACTGTCAACGCCAATCTTTGATCCTACAACAAAATCTGAAACCCATGATATTCCAATATCAAAGCAAGACGCGATTGACAAGAATCTTGTAACTAAAGCCGAGTATGAGTGGCTAGAGAATGCATCTCTTGAAGTTTATCACCAAATGTTCATAGCTGCAGATGTTGCAGGATTTGTATTGGCTGACTTGAAGTTAGAGTTTGGCAAGATAGGAAATGATATTGTTCTTGGTGACTCTATAGGGCCAGACGAATATCGCTTGTGGCCAAAAGCATCTTATCAGATTGGAAAGATTCAGGAAAGCTTTGACAAGCAACTTTTACGTGATTGGCTTGCAGCAAATGGATACCAAAAAAAGTTTGAAGATGATAGAAATGCAGGAAAAGAACCTGTTGCACCACAACTGTCTGACCAACTGTGTAACGAATTGTCATCAAGATACATCATTGCGTACGAAAAGATAACTGGAATCAAGTTTTAACTCGAATTTTAAATTCAAGCCTCTCTGTATTTTCAAACCCTTGTGCACATTTGACCCATCAGGGGGATATCTTTTTCCGAATTTTCTATTTTTTTAAAATTTTTAGTATTTTTTGTACCGATACAATAATGATGATAGCGGTATGATATTGATACAATTGCTATTAGTTTGATACCAGTATTATGACTTGTATCAGTATGTGTTATTGTATGTTGTATCGTGGCTAGAAATATTACGACGGATTGACCAAACTTAGAACATAAAAAAAAATTACGTATTGGACAAAAAAATATGATCTCTTGATCTTTTAGGATTACTATAAAAGATGATGCGGAACATGTCAACACTACTACAAAAAGAACTCAAAATAAACAAAATACTTACCACTAATGCAGACCAAGCAAAAGCCCTTGATGATACTGCACGAATTAAAATTCTCCAAATTCTGTATCACAAACAACTTCCAACAGAACAGATTGTAGACGAATTAAACAAAATGGGATATAGAAAAGCAACCACTACTATAAGGCATCATATTGACGTTTTAAAAAATGCCGGATTAATTGAAATCGTAAAAATGGAAGAAGTTCGTGGGGCCGTTATGAAATATTATGGAACGTCAGTTAGATTGATGGGAAACAAACTTCCAGCTAACTTTGAAACTGAATTCTCAAAGATGATTGCAGAAACATCTGTAAAATTAGAAAAGGTAATGAAAAACATTTCTGAAAACGTAGGCTCTAAAATGAAGAAAAAAAGTCAGAAAAATGTTTCTTCCGAATCAAATTATGAAGAACACGTTGTGATGGAAATCGTAAACCGTGCGATGACTAAGGTGTTTGAAAGTAACGGTTCGATGAACGCTCAGAAATAATTTTTTATTTTATTTCTATTCTAAAAATTCCGATAGTTTCTGGATTTTGTAACGCCTTTATCATTTGGCGTGGAATTGAATCTGATGCAGTATCGCATCCAATTGACAAAGTCCTTGGGCATGTGAAATTGCTTTTTCTAATTACAATGTCATGTGGATTTTTCATGGTAAGCTTCTCACTTCCTTTGCCTACTACCTTGAATGAAAGGTCTCCTACTAGTATGGTAAATGTGACTTTTGATTCTTGTTTTTGCAACAATGTTTTCATTTCATCTGGAATTCCGAGACACCCGCATGATGCATTGACACCAACTATGCAATCTCCATTTACTGTAAGTTCTGATTCAGTTGTAATCTCGATTGATTTTGGATGAAGTGATCTTACATTTTTGTGACCGCGAAATGAGATCTCAAAACGCATGATCTCAAGTTGTATAAACTTAAATTAAACCTTCAAAGGATGAAATTTGAAATGCTTCCAGCAGCTGCAGGTTATGATAGAGCAATTACAGTCTTTTCGCCTGACGGTAGACTTTACCAAGTTGAATATGCCATAGAGACAGTACGAAGAGGTACTCTTGCAATAGGTGTCAAGAGCAAGGATGGAATCATACTTGCAGTAGAAGAAAAACCAAGAAAATTACAAAATTCTGATATTACTCAAAAAATATTTCAAGTAGATGATCACATTGGAGTTGCAGCAGCAGGCTACATCCCAGATGCACGTTCTCAAGTTGACAATGCACGATTCTTTTCACAAAGTAACAGAATGATTTACGACGAGCCAATCGAGGTGGAGGCAGTTGCAAAACACTTGGCAGATCAAGCCCAACAATATACACAATATGCAGGTGTGAGACCATTTGGTGTCGCACTCATAATTGCAGGAATTGACAAG
>JARLFW010000076.1 GCA_031296345.1 Nitrosotalea sp.
GTAAAAAAAATTGAAGACAGAAGAATTGGATTGTCATATCTTGAAAAATCATCAAGATATGTTGCATGGGATAAAAAAGTAAATGGTGAGTTCAAGTTTTACAGAGAACCAGAAATTATGAATTCCAAGTATGCCGATAAATATCTAGAAGCATGTAATCTTGACTTTGAAGTTTATTCAAAAAATATCCAGCCGGTGATAAATTACATGCAAGAACAAGAGCCCATAGGGAATCAAAAATTTAGAGATTCCAAAGGAGTTGACGTTGTCTATTCCAAGCTGACTAGTGAGGATGAGGTAAAATCTGCTACTAGAATTTACAATGCAACCATTAGGGCCAAGGCCCTAGACATTCTCAGAGGAATACTTCCGGCATCTACTCTTACCAATGTGGGAATTACAGGAAACGGTAGAGCGTTTGAATATTTGCTAACCATACTATATTCTTCTAGCCTAGAAGAGGAGAGAATACTTGCAGGAAAGATTCATCGAGAGTTAAACACAACAATCAAGTCATTTGTAAGAAGAGCAGATGACAACCATGGTAAGTCCTTACAGAAATATTTGAAAGATATCAAAACAAAATCAAGTGTATTAAATAAAAAATATCTAAAATCAAAAGCAAAAAGAAATTTCCTCGTAGACTTGGTGGACTTTGAATCACAGAGTAAAGCTGAAGACAAGATAATTTCTTCAATACTATATGAACAGTCAAACGGAGTTTCGTTTAGAGATATTCTAGCTCAGGTCAGAAAGATAAAACAACCAGATAGAAAAAAAATAATTGATACGTTTTCAGATCTTCGACAAAATAGAAGACAGCGACCTCCCCGTGCATTTGAAATGGCAGAATACACTTTTGATTTTCTTACAAACTTTGGAATGTTTAGAGACTTTCATAGACACCGTGTACTAACACTTGAAAGACAATTGCTTACAACAAATCATGGATATGTTGTTCCAGATGAAATAAAACAATTAGGAATCAAAAAAGACTATGATGACTGCATGTATAATTCAAAACAGGTCTTTGCTCTTGTGAAAACAAAGATGCCAGAACAAGCACAGTATGTTGTAAACTTTGCATATAATTATCCATACTTTATGAAATTAAATCTCCGGGAAGCTGTACATCTAATTGAATTAAGAACGGTTCCACAGGGTCACCAAGACTATAGAAAAGCTGCGCAGGAAATGTTCAAGGCGATACACAAAGTTCATCCCAACTTGTCCAGTATAATCAAATTTGTAGACATGAAATCCTACAAACTAGAGAGATTAGAGGCAGAAAAAAGAATCGAAGAGAAACGAAAGAAACTAGGTTAAACTATTGAAATATTTTAAGACATCGTCAATACTTCCTACCTCAATTACCTTCATTCCATACTTGCTCTCCATGATAGATGCCAGTGATACCTCTTGTGGACTACATGACTGGTATACAAATAGGCCCTGAGTTGATTGTGTGCAGTGTTGCTCCTCTACAACCCCCTGACCACTAGGAACAAGAAATATCTTGGCACCATAACCTGCTGCAGCTTGTGCCTTTTCCAAAACTCCACCAATTGGGCCTATAGTTCCATCAGGTTGGATGGTTCCAGTCATCAATACATGCCCATTAATTGATTTTCCCAAAATTGCAGAAGTTAACAGTACTGTCATTGCACCACCTGCACTTCCGCCGTCTACTGCATGTAAGTTTTGATTATCAGTTGTTATTGAAAATATAACATCCTTATTTGACAAGTCTACCCCCGTAATGTTATGAGCTACTTGTACTGCAACACGAGCTGAATCTTGAAAGTCAACACCTTCTGGAATAGCAGTGTTTGCCAGTACAAGACCTGTGCCGTCTCTAATATCAACGGTGATCTTCAATATGGTACCATTGTATGCCGTAGTCTGAAAAAAGCCATCACTTTGAACGATTGGATAAACTGCCACTGCAGAGATTGATTCTGTGTATTTTTTTGAATTAGATACTGGGCTTTCAGGCATATTTTGAATCTGCTGCAAAAGTTCATTGTATTTAATCTGTAGAGTATTGTATCGCGTTTGTAGATCATCCATCTTTTGAGACATAGTACTATTTTGACTTGTAGTGAGAGACGAAGAAGATGTGGGTGATGTATGAAGTATATTTTGATCAATCAAATATTGCATGGCACTCAAAAAGTCAGAGTCATTTGTCTGACCTTCAGCCCACCATTTCGCAGTATTTTTAATCCAACCTGGAATGGAATTTGTAGAAAGTGTGGAATTAACGGATTGTTGCTGAGCAGATACGACAGTAAAACCAGATATCATTGTTGGAGTATTAGGGTGGATTACAATTCCAGTACCAACTACACTAATAATTACAAATGCCATCAAAATTATCAGATTTTTTCTGTTCATGAACTGATCACTTCTAAGACAAGATAATTACTTTTTACAATTATAAATTTTGAGTTTAGGCACTAATGTACTGTAAATGTCGTAGAGCCAGAACCAGAGAGGAATCCAGATTTAGTGGCAATAGCACTTGCAGTATAGATACCAGTTGTCCTTCCAATAGAATACGAGAAGGTCACTTGACCGTTAGAATTAGTCGTAGCTGTTGCATGGGCGGTGCTCCCAGTTGGAGTTTTTACAGTCAATGTAACAGAAGCACCACTAATTAGAGATGGACCATTAACGGTGACAGTAATGTGAGCCCTAGAACCTTTGGAGTATGAAGTATGATCTGTTGTAACTTTAACCTGTAGAGTAGGAGTAGTAACAGGCGTAGAAGATACACTGTTAGATTGTGGTGATTGGCCAATTGCATTAACTGCAGTTACATAGTATGTGTTGGTATCACCATTGGTAAGTCCAGTATCAGTGTAACTAGTTGATGCATAGTTTGTGGCAATCTGTGTACCATTTCTGAAAATGTCATAACCAGTAATAGTAGAACCGCCGTTAGAAACTGGAGGATTCCATGTCAATGATACTTGGTTATTTCCTGCAACAGCTGCCAAGTTTTGTGGTGCAGATGGTACAGTTGGGACTGTAACTGTTATAGTTGCAGAGTGATTCAAAGTACCACTAGTACCAGATACAGTGATTGTTGTTGATGCGGTAGGTGTAAAAGTCAGTGTTGCAGTAGCAGTTCCTGAAGCAGGAACAGTTAGAGATGTTTGATCAAATGAACCAAATGAAGAGGACAATGTAACAGTACCAGAATAAGCATTGAGTGATGTGATAGTAATAGTAGAAGATTGAGGAGTGCCAGCACTTACTGAAAATGATGATGGATTTGCAGAGATTGTAAAGTCAGGAGTTGTTGTTGGAGCAATAAATGAAATAACATTGTTTGACTGTGGAGTACCAAGACCGGTTACTTCATCATAGCCAACTATTGCATTGCATATTGAACCACATGATCCATCGCTACCAGTTGTAATATCATGATAATTTGCAAGATATGGATTAGTCTGTGGACTAGATTGTGCACCAGAGGCTGCACCATACAAGGCGCTATTTGCTCCAAATGATGCTGATGCAAGTTTTGCATTTTGGCTATTTGCTATTGCAGAGATTGCAGCCCATTGTGGTGCACCAGCACTTGTTCCTCCGACTAGCCACCAACCGCTGTTGCCATTAATTGGAACACTGTCATAGACATAAAATCCTGTGTTAGGATCTCCATCATAAGCAACATCAGGAACTGATCTCTTTGAATTTGAATTGAAATTATTCTGATAACTTGGTTTTGGTTCGTATGCGCTAGTACCTCCGCCACTTCCAGACCAAGCAGATTCGCTTACCCAATTTCCAGAACTGTCAGTGGTAAGTGTGGTTCCACCTACAGATACCACGTAAGGAGATGCTGCAGGCCAGATGACGCCATGACCAGAGTCGCCTGATGCGGCATAGAAGCTAGCTGTTGGACTGTTGAAATGATAATCATAACTGGTCTCGGATGAAAATTCATTGCCCCCCCAGCTGTTGGAGACCTGCTGGGCCCCTGTGGCTGCTGCAGTGTCATCTCCAGTAAGAAGATTTCCAAGTGAATTGTCAGTTGATTCTACAAGAACAATCTTTGCACCAGGTGCTATGGAATGAGCCCATTGAACATCAAGTGCAATCTCCATTGCCCAACCAGAATCAGTTGCAGGAGTTCCTTGTTTAGTCTGGGTAAAGCAACCATTAGTAACAGTACATGCAGGTAAACCAAACTGAGTATCAAATGTCTGAAGATCACTTGCAATGTTTGGATCATCATATGCATCTACAATTGCAATTGTTTGGCCATGACCACAAAGAGATGTATCAGTCCAGTCTGTTGTAGTGGTATGAGTACAGCTTAATTTATTGAAACCATATGCAGTCCAGACATTTGCGGGGGATTCACCGCCAGAAAGAGTTACAGATGGACCGACAAATTTTTTGACGTGTGCAGGATGATGTTCTTTAATCTGTAGTGGATTTCCAGGAGTTACAGTTTGGCTTGGAGCACCAGAATATGATAAAAGTCCACCAGGACCGTTAATGTCATCGTCGTGTTTATCATTGTCAGGTTGACTGGCAAGTGCGCCATTCATAACAAGAGTCGAACTAAGTAATAATAACGAAATAGCAGAGATTACAAAGATTGCCTTCATTATCATACCATTTTTTTTTTGTCTTAAAAGGCTTACGCCGAATTCCATGATTTACTTTGCATCAAAAATTTTAGACATTACCTCAGGTATTACAATAATTTGAGAATCAATCATCAATGACTAGAATTTAAATAAATTCAGATTTTTTCTTGAGACAAATACAACAGATACCAGTGTAGCTAGTGCAAATATCACTAAAGAAAGTGAAGGAAATTCTGGAATTGATATTCTTTCCGATATATCAAAGGTAAATGATTTTGAAATGGCATTCTCTGATTTATTTTCTACAGTGTAAGAGAATGTTACATTAGCATTTGTAGTTCCAGTGGAATTTGCAATATACGAATTGCTGTTGCTTGGTCCAACTATAGTAGTATTTTCTCCTGGCTTGAGATTTGCACTATATATTGCAAAGCACCCCATTGCTTGACCTATCGCCACATTCTTGTCAAAGGTTGCAGAAAGTGGAGACAGACATCCACCATTAAAGTAAATCATACCAGGAGAATTGTTTACTATGGTTGCATTAATCTGAAAAGAATCTCCAACATGAATATTTGGCGGACTAGAATGAATATTTGTAAGTTCGATTTCTTGTCCAAAAGCAGGAACTGTAGTAGTAAAAAATGCCAACAAAGTAAGAGACACAGTTAAGAATATTTTGGAGGAATTCAGATCTGCCATTTATCATCATAGACTAATAAACCAGATCTTAGTTTTCAGAGCAGATAATTGTGAAGTTATGTTTTATTTCAATTAGCAAAACTCCTAATTCAAACTATTTACACTATACCAAAGTTGCAAGTTGTGACTATGTAGAAATCAGAATAACTAGAATTTACCAAATCTTTTTGATATCATCAGGCTTCCAATTACAGATATTGCAATAATTACTCCGGCGATTGAGCCAAACTCCGGTACTGGTGCATTTCCTACTGATGCACTTGTAGCATTTGTCATATTTGCAATTGGCGATGTTGGCAGTGGTGCTTTTACATCTGAAACTTGTGAAAAGATTAGAACCTCGCCTTTAACACCTGTCCAAGTGGACGGGGCTGCAGTAGGTGGCCCAACTCCATTAAGTGTGACTTGGATGTTAACTGGATTGTCAGATGAGAGAGCAACGGTGGTTAGACTATCTGTTCCAGAATGTGTATACCCCGTTGGATTTGATAATATTACATTGTTATCCTGTGTAACAGTAATAGCATAATTCTGATCCTGTACAAAGTTTTCTTTGGAATCTCTGAATGCTAATCCTATTGCCAATGTTTGTCCACTTAATGGATGGCCTGTCCTTACTATAACTGCGGTTCCATCAGAAGCTACATCCATGTATGATACAACTCCGCCAACAATAACACCAGTTGATGGAATTGATACTGCCGATATACTAGCTGTTGTTGTATTGTTTATTACTGGAGCAGATTTTGCTTTCATTTGGGCAAGTTCACCTGGAGCACAAACATGATCCCCACATATGTCAACACAAGGCTGACTTGCAGTACAATGATGGGATATTGTAGACTGTGCAGAAGCTGACATACCAGACACTAGAAAACTTGAAACCAAAATCAATGCGATTAGAAATAGGAATTGTTTCATTAAATCATCACAATTGCCATGTAGTCGTGAAGTTGTATAAAGGCATTACTTGATTTTTATGATTGATAGTCACACATATCATTGAACTTGTTGTAGATATAATTTAGAATCAATTTGTTTTAAAATTTTAAATTTCATCAGCCAAACCACTGGTCTAGATTATGACTCTTCTTTTCATAAGATTTTTTCAATCGGTTCAATGATGTATCAACACGGTCAAGTGAAAAACTCCTCTCCTTTGTAAGATAGTTTGTGATTCCAGTATAGTCAACTGTTCCAAATTTTATCTCAGATACATCTGCCACTTTGGGCTTGAGAAATATATCTCGTATCTGTTTGTAGTCTATCTCGTTTAATTTGTCCTGGATTTGGGGCACATTTTCCAAATTTCCATGCTCTTTTACCATCTTCAAGGCAGTTTTTGGGCCAATCCTCTCAAAGCCATCAGGGTTAAAGTCAGTTCCTATCAGTATCCCAATATCCACAAGTTGTTCTCTTGTTACCCCAAGTTCTGCAAGTGTTTTTTCTAATAAAATAAGTTCGGGCTCAATTTCTATTGTAGTATTCCTATTAGGTAGTTTTCTTTTTCCGCTGTTTGTAAAATTTCGTACCAGCCTTTTTGCACCAAACAATAAAGAATCAAAGTCCTGACTTGCCGAAGCATATGCTTGTCCGGTATTTGTAAGATGTGCAGCAGTTGCCTCACCTTCTGATGGTGCGTGTATCCAAGGTATACCAAAAAGGTCTAGAAACTTTTTTGATTCTTCAACCATGTCATCTCGAAGTACTGATGTTTGTTGTGCAAACTTTTTTGCTTCGACATAATTTCCTTCACTGATAGCAATCTCATATTTTATTGTGGCATCTTTTTTTACCTGCTTTCTTCTTTGAATTTCTGCAGATTTCAAAGACGGAGGTTTTCCATCAAAGACATAAACAGGTTTTATTCCAAGGGATAAGAAATTGATATTTCTATAAAATAGTCCGCTGATGTGACTAGTAATTTTTCCATTGTGATCAGACAAAGGCATACCATCAGGACCACGTATGATTGAAAGAAATTGGTATATTGCATTATAGGCATCAATTGCAACTATTTTTGATGCAAAAGATTCAAGATTAGTTTTTTCCCTAACACATAGTTGTTTAAGATCTAGACCCAAAATATTTCCCTACAAGATACTAGATTTTTGCCTGCTTATTTCTTTTTTACACTAGGTCGCGATTCCCAGCCCTTTTCAATTATTTCCTCATAAATGTTTGAAAGTTTTGGAATTGGTTCACCTTTTTCTACAGCTGCTTTTACCTTTTCGCGATAATACAGTTCAATAGATTTAGCAGTATCATCGTCAATTGTTATAGAAATTCTAGTCTTGGGCAATTATTTTCACTTTATAAAATCGTCAAATATCAATAATAAACTATCTATTATCAATTTTTCAAGACTTGGGGAACAAGTAAGAAGCCTTCTTTTGTAACAGTCATCTTTACAGGAGTGTCTTCTGGAAGACCAAACTCAACCAAAAACATGGCTATTGTAACAGCATCTGGAAGAACATACCTCTTACCCTCAAACTCGACTGAGACAGTCTTCTTGGTAATGGTCTCCATTTGTTATCAATATAATAAATTGTCTACTTTATATCTTTTATTATATATTTGATCATCTGATCACTTGTCCTCATTGTATTTATGTACCAAAACCAGAGTCTTGACAGGCTGCCAGGTTAGCCAAGTGGAACGGCGACCGCCTCGAGATCAAATACAAGGTAGCGGTTGTGCTTCGGCACGCAGGGGTTCGAATCCCTTACCTGGCGCTGTAATTTTTTATCAACCTATTGTCTTAGCTTCTTTGCTTTTTCATAACATTTTTCAGATTCTTTTTGTTTGCCTAATTTCAAAAACACGCCACCCTTGTTATGCCATGCAACTGCAAACTCTGGATTTAACTTTGTTGCCCTGTCAAAACACTCCAAAGCTTTTCCAAATTTTTCTAGTATGAAAAAACAGACACCTTTGAAATTCCAAGTAGATGCACGTGTGGGATCCAATAAAATTGCTTCATCAAAAGACTCCATTGCATCTTCATATCTTTTCAAATCAGATAGACAAATTCCCTTAAGATTCCAAGCATCCGAAGATTCAGGATTTATCTGTAAAACTTTATCATAACAATATAGTGCGTCGTCATATCTTTTCAGATTAGATAAAGCATCACCTTTTTTGAGCCAGGCATTTACATATCGTGGTAATTTTTCTAATGCTTTATCTAAAAATTCAATCGCTTCTTCATACTTTTGTTTTAAAAGTAATTTCTCAGCTTCTCCATAAGAGTAAACCGCATCTTCAGGATAAATGTCTCCGAATTTTTGACTAGTTTTTGATTCTCCAATATCTTGTAACCTCAAGGTCTGATATGCATCAGAGATTTTTACAAATCGTTCTTCATTTCCTTCTGAAGAATCCTTGTCAGGATGATAGCGTAGTGCAAGGTTTCGATATGCGTCTTTAATTTCCTTTACAGACGCACCTGGTTTGAGTCCTAGTATTTCATAGCATTGCAAAGTATTCAATATCAAAAATACATCCAAAGGAGAATATCAAAGTCTTTCTTGGATGCCTGCCGTATGATGCACCTTGACGCAATCTGCCTCGTAATTTCTATTAGATTTAGCCATAAGAAGACACTCATGATATACAAGCTCAAAGTCGACATGACCTACAACGAACTTCATGATATAGACACA
>JARLFW010000077.1 GCA_031296345.1 Nitrosotalea sp.
GAGTATGTTACGGCTGCCTCGTTTTGCCTATCAACCAATTCGATTATCCCAAGTATTTCATCTATTCTCTTTGTTCTGACATCTTTTGGTATGTGATTGAGCCTTGCTTGCAACTCAAGATTTTCCCTGCCTGTAAGATATTCATCTACTGTAGAATCTTGTTGTACATATCCAATATTTTGCCTAACAATTTTTGCTTGAGATGTAACATCAAATCCTGCAACAAATGCTTTTCCGGAGGTTGGTTTTAGCAAGGTAGTTAGAATCATAATAGTTGTACTCTTACCTGCACCATTAGGTCCCAAGAATCCAAAGATCTCTCCATTTTCTAGCTTTATTGAAATTTCATCAACTGCTTTGAGGCCACTAGAATAAACTTTAGAAAGTTTGTCAGTCTCTACAGCATACAACATAGAATAGAAAATTAATCTATTATAAATTGCTATTAGGAAAAATAAAGATTTTCGACGTCTAACCAGAGATGAGTAAATTTTTAATAATGAGAATTCTAAAAGTAATATTCATGCTAAGACTTGATGTAGTTTTGATCGTGATTTTAGCAATTACAGTAGTTGAAAATGCAAATGCGTCATCAGGTGACATAACTTTGAGTAGCCCAATTGCTGTAGATGCCAGTGGTAATCAGAAATCAGACATACATGTAGGTGAGGTTGTTGCTTTTTCATCAGTAATATCAAATCATTCAGATGGTGAAAAACGATTTACATATCTAGTATCAATTATTAATCAAAATAATCAAGTTGAAGTAAGAGAAGGTCTTTCAGCAGATATTGGTCCAAATCAGGAATTTACTGTAGCACAATCATGGATGCCAAAAGAAGCTGGGACATATAATGTACAGACAGTCATACTTAATGGATATCTTATCTCAAGTCCACTAACAGACGTAATCAACACTCAGGTTACTGTAAAATAAAAAAGATAAAAAAGATTTATGGATTTTTGTATTGGTCTTTTGTTTGTCTGAGAATTACCTTTTCTCCAACACCCCAGATTTCTGAAGTGCGAAATATTCTCGAGCCAACAAGACCATCAGACACCTCGATAGATTCTAACTCGTTTGTATCAGTGTTCATGTGGAGTCTTTTGATTTTACCAATCTTACGCCCATCTATGTTAACCACTTGAGAGTCAATTCTTATCGGTGCAGATGATAGCAGTACTGATTCCTCAGTAAATCTGTCTATGTAGTCACGCGATAGAAAGTGATCTTTGTGTAATCCCTTGTTAACAGTTATTCCCACAACTTCTAGGGTATCTGAATTGATATGGATGTGCTTTACTTTACCATATTCGATTCCTTCTCTATCAATGACCTTTTTTCCTTTAAAGTCATCTGCGGTGATTTGCTTTCGGTCGAATTCGATACTTGTAGCCATGCGTTCGACTTGTCAAGTCAGTTTATTGAAGGAGGTATCAGGGTTTTCAATCTAATCGGTTAAATTCTTTAGAACTAGTCATCTCTTGTGGAAATTCAAGAGGGAACTTTCAAGGCAATGCTAGTGACTACGGGAAGAAAATCAGGTAAAGAGCATTCAGTCGAGATTAGAGCAGTATGTTATAATGGGAAATTCTATTTTTCTCGAAGAAATCCAAATAGTGACTGGTTAAAAAACGCACTTTACAATCCCAATGTCAAAATAGAATACCAAGACAAATTCATTTTAGGAACAGCGTCACTAGTAGATGATCAAGAATTATGTAAAAAGATATCACACATGAAATATGCTGATAAGAGATCCGAAGAAGCAAGAATAGTTTTACAAGTTAACCCATGTGAACAATTGTAGTCATGCCGCGTCGTTCGTGTTCCTGACCATCTCTTGTTTCAGTTACAATAACTGTAAAAGAAATAATATCTCTTAGTTGACATTTTTGAGCATCCATTTTCAAGTGTAGATCTAAAAGATCAAAGTCTTCATCAGGGATATTTGATTCATCAATTGTAACAGGACTTGTAGAACTAATCAAGAACCTCTTATCCTTTTGATGCCACCCTAGTTTTACTTTATACCCTTCTCTTCCAGTTGCTTTTACAGTGATGTCTAATATTCCAGGTTTTGCAAGTGTATAACCTGACATATTATTAACAAAGACCCCTACCTGAAATGGATATCCAGCAGTATTTTCTGCCATTTTTTGTATACCATCGTTCATGACAATATCCACTCCTTTTATGGTAGTTGCAATTTTTGCTATCCATTCATTTGTTCGTTCCACGATTGCATGTATTTGTGTACGTCTTTTCTTGTCTTCATCTTCCGGTAGTTTGTAATAATCAACCCATGCAAGATAATCGCCACAAATATCTTTGATAAATTGTATGCATGTGACCTTGTAATCTTCAACGCTTGATGCTCTTTCAGAGCCCTCATCATATGGTACACTATCCTTATCCAATGGAAGCATGAGTTGTACTCAAAATATCTCGTAATTAAGTGAAACCTAATGCATATATGAGAAATTTTTTTTATTACAATTATGAGTTTTTCTCAAATATCATCTAGACTTCAAAAGGAATTAAAATCAAACAATCCACAGATTAGATTTCTCTTAAAAAATAGTCCAGGACTTGCATTTACTACCATTAATGAGATTGCAACCAATATTGGAAAAAAATACAATATCAAAGTCTCCCTTAATTTCCCTGAAAGGGGAAAGATTGAGGATTATGAGGCATATGGAACAGAAAATATGGGATTTGTATTCGAAAGAAATAGCAAAGCATTTCCAATAGCAAGAGAATTGATAAAATCAAAAGCATCTGAGATTTTAGGCAACGTCAACATACAAGATGCATACATGTATGAGGGAAAGGAGGGAGTCAGGGTAGTAAATGACAATTACAGACTAGATATCTTACCTGCATCTTTACACGTATGGGGCAAAATCAATGATGAGATTAGAAATTTCTGCGATTGGTTACTTGAAAATTGTTATGAAGTAAAACCTGGCGTAGAAGACGCCTTCAATGAAACTAATTCGTAAGTATATTGAAGATTTCCATCCGGATCATAAATTTCAGCTTTTACAGGTATCGGTAAATTATCAACTATCCATATTTTGTTTATGTGTGCTCCAATTCTGTATGATAAGAGAAATGCGTTTGCTGAACCAAATCCAAATGACATTTTTCCAGAATCAGTTACTTTGAGTTTCTCATGATTTTCACCAATGTATAGGTCACCCCATTCTGCATCATTTGCTAGAAACTTGTCGTCTGTAGCATAATCCCTCATTGAAAATAGGCTTTGATCAAGAACATCAAAGTATGGTTTAGCATCAGAAGATACATCAGTAAAATCATAAACGAGTCCAATCTTCACAGTCTGATTTATTTCTCGGTTACCATCACCGGGATTTATCATAACTAACAACTGTTGACTTCCCTCTTGAATTGGAAGAAATTTTAGATCAGTTGAAAACTTTGTATTATTGAAAGAGACTTGATATATCATTTCAGGATTGTATTGAGATCCTTTTCCCATGTGCCACTGACTTGTTTGCATAGGTAACAAGTAAACAGGTTTTACATTAGCAAGAAATGGCCATGCAAGCCCCGCAACTGCCGCTATTATAATGACAGCAAAAATAGCTACTATTCTTATGTTTGGCATATGTCTCAATTGATTTTTTATAGTCTAATATTTGATAGACTTGGATGAATTCTAACAAATAGAATTGTCAATCCCACTACAATTGCCATTATCATTAGAGAGCTCAATGGAAATTCTGGTATAGC
>JARLFW010000008.1 GCA_031296345.1 Nitrosotalea sp.
TATCTGACTCGCTACAAAACTCTTTCCTAATTTTTTCTTTAAATAATAATTTCATCTGGGAATAATATTGAATGCAATAGCAATTAGAAAACATGGAGGACCTGAGGTCTTGTCATATGAAAAAATTCCAGATCCTGTTCCTGAGAAGGGAGATGTCTTGGTTAAGGTAAATTATTGTGCAGTAAACCACTTGGATATCTGGGTAAGAAATGGAATTTCAGGAAAAAAAGTATCATTTCCACACATTTTAGGCTGCGATATAAGCGGTACCTTGCTTGAAGGATTTGCAGGTTTTAAGAAAGGTGATAAGGTAATTGTTTATCCTGCTTTTGATGGAAAAGTCCCACGAGTATCTTTTGGAATCATTGGTGGATTTGGAAAATATAGAGGAGGCTATTCGGAATTAATCTCAGTTCCAAAAAAGAATATAATAAAAAAACCAGACTGGTTCTCTGATCAAGAAGCCGCCGCAATCAATGTCTCTTATCTTACATCTTGGAACATGTTAGAAAAATCAAGATGTAAAAAAGGCGACACTGTTCTAATCTGGGGAGCTAACAGTGGAGTGGGCTCGGCAGCAATACTACTTGCAAAAGCTAAAGGATTGAAAGTCATAACAATCGCATCAGATAAAAATAAAATAAAATTTGCAAAAAAACTAGGTGCAGACTTTGTAATAGATCGCAGTACTCAAGATGTCATATCACAAGTTCTAAAGATTACAAATCAAGGTGGAGTAGATGCAGTAATTGATCATGTTGGAGCAAAGACTTGGCCTGTAAGCCTTGAAGTTCTCAAAGTGAAGGGGAGAATGATTGCATGTGGTACTACAACAGGAGGAGAAGCCATAGTAAACATTAGAGCATTTTACAGCAAAGAGGCTCAAATAATTGGTGCATATCTTGGATCAAAGTCACAATTGATATCACTGCATAAATTTATGAAATTAAAAAAAATAAAACCTGCAATTGATGGTATCTTTGAACTAAAAGATGCCAAAATTGCACATCAAAAGATGGAACAAAGCAACCAGTTTGGAAAGATACTATTGCACGTATCTAACTGACAAATTGTCTGCAATCACAATCTAATACAAGACAGGTCTCGCTGTGCCTGATATGGTCATACATGCCATGGCCACAACTAACATTCTTACATGTATAACGAGTTTTCTCCCTCTCAACGACCTTGCGGGCAATCTCATTTGCCTGCTCTTTTGGATACCCCTTTTTGTCTATATAATAATGGACTACTCTGTTGTAGAGTTCGTTTGGATCAAATGTATGGCTCAAGACTGATAGAAAATAATGGTGACGAAACTATTAGTTCTTGCTTTTTTTAATTGGCCTGAGCTTCTCGTTCACGTAAAATATTCAAAGCAGAGCCTGCCTTGAACCACTTTATCTGAAAATCATTGTACGAGTGTTTGAGTACAATCTCATCTTTTGTTCCATCCTTGTGGTGTAAAATACATCTAACATTTTTTCCTGGCTGCAATTGGGACAAATCCAAGATGCTAATTTTATCAGTCTCTTGTATTTTGTCATAATCAGATGGATTTACAAAAGTAAGTGCAAGCACTCCTTGTTTTTTTAGATTAGTTTCATGAATACGGGCAAAACTTCTTGCAACGACGGCACTGCATCCAAGATATCTTGGAGACATGGCAGCGTGCTCCCTGCTGCTGCCTTCACCATAATTGTTATCACCGATTACAATCCATTTAAGTCCCTTGTCTTTGTACTGTCTTGCAATAACTGGAAATGATTCTGTATTTCCATTTAGTTCGTTCTTTCCCTTACCAACATCGCCTGAAAATGCATTAACTGCTCCAAGGAATACATTGTCACTTATTTTATTAATGTGGCCACGCAATGACAACCACGCACCTGCTGGAGATATGTGATCTGTTGTACACTTGCCTTTAGCTTTTAGCAACAGTGGCAATTCCACAAAGTCTTTGCCATCCCACTTCAAAAATGGTTCTAGTTTTTGCAACCTCCCACTAGATGGATTTATCACAACAGTAATCTCGTCTGGATTTGCAGCCGGTGGAACGTAAATGTCTCCAATATTTGAAAATCCCTTGGATGGAACTTCTGGTGCCTTTTTTGGAGGTTCTAGCTTGAACTCTTTTCCATCAGGTCCCTTGAGAGTGTCTTTAAGAGGATTAAATGATAATCTGCCGCCTAGTGCAAGTGCGACAATTAGTTCAGGACTGCCCATAAAGGCCATCGTCTCTCTTCTGCCATCATTTCGTCCGGGGAAATTTCGATTAAATGAAGTAATTATTGTATTTGGCTCACCTGGTTTCATCTCAGGTCTGTTCCATTGTCCTATGCATGGGCCACATGCGTTTGCAAGAACAGTTGCTCCGATATCATTCAGAGTCTTCATCTGTCCATCGCGCTCTATTGTTGCACGGATCTGTTCTGAACCAGGAGTTACTAGAAGAGGAATTTTTATACCAATCCCATGAGACTTGGCCTGTTCTGCAACAGATGCGGCTCTTGTCATGTCTTCATAAGAGGAGTTGGTACAACTTCCAATAAGTGCTACAGATATTGTATCAAGATAATTATTTTTCTTGACATCATCAGCTAGCTGAGATATTGGTCTTGCAAGGTCTGGAGTATGTGGACCTGCAATATATGGCTCCAATGTAGAAAGATCAATTTCTATAACTTTGTCAAAATATTTTTCTGGATTTTGTTCAACTTCAGGATCTGCAACAAGAATTTCTCTGTGCTTGTTTGCAAGTTCTGCAATCTGTCCTCGGTTAGTTGATTTTAGATAAACTTCCATCTTATCATCATATGGAAATACAGAACATGTTGCACCGATTTCTGCACCCATGTTGGTAATTGTTGCTTTACCAGTACAGCTAATTGATCTTGTACCAGGTCCAAAATATTCTACAACTGCATTTGTTCCACCAGATACTGTAAGCTTCATTGCTACATACAGAATGACATCTTTTGGTGCAACCCATCCGTTTAGTTCACCTTTTAGATGGATACCAATTCTTTTCGGATACAAAAGTTCCCATGGAAATCCCGCCATTACCTCAGTTGCATCCAATCCTCCTACTCCTATAGCAAGCATACCTAGACCACCTGCGTTTGGTGTATGAGAGTCAGTTCCAATCATCAATCCACCTGGAAAAGCATAATTTTCTAGTACAACCTGATGAATAATTCCTGCACCTGGTTTCCAAAATCCAATTCCGTATTTTCTACAAGATGATTCAAGAAACTTGTATACTTCGCTGTTCTCATCTAGTGCAACTTTGATATCTACATCTCCGCTAACTTTGGCTCGTATGAGATGATCACAGTGTACAGTTGTTGGAAGTGAACTTCGCTTAAGACCAGACTGCATGAATTGTAAAATTACCATCTGTCCTGTTACGTCTTGTAATGCAACTCTGTCAGGTCTGAGAAATGAATAGCTTTTACCTGGATCTAGATCTTTTGCACTTTCAATATCATCAAGATGACCAACTAGAATTTTTTCAGTTAGAGTAAGAGGTCTGTTGACAAGTTTTCTATATTTTGATATGTTTTCTTCAATTTTGGTGTAAACCTTTGAAACTAGCTCAGGAGTTGTTTCTATTTGCATACCATTCCAGTATAACATGTACTGAATTTAATATAATCGGTGTTTTCTACAATTAGATATAAAAAAATCTCTAATGCTTTGCTTTGATTAGATTTACAAAGTATTTGTGTAGTGACAAGTCACCTGTTAATTCAGGATGAAATGAAGTACCTACTACATTTCCTTGTTTTACTGCAATTATCTTTTCGTTAAACTTTGACAAGACTTCGACATTTTTTCCTGTTTCTATTATAGAAGGTGCTCGAATAAACACTCCTGGAAATTTTGAGATGCCAATTTTGTCAATAGATATCTCAGATTCAAACGAATCCTTTTGTCTTCCAAATGCATTTCTTTCTATTTTGACATCAAGATAATCTAACAATGGCTGGTCCATCTCTCCAATTACTTTATCCTTTGCCTTTTTTGATAGCATAATCATTCCTGCACAGATTCCAAAAACAGGCATTCCGCTTGCAATTTTTTCTTTAATTTTTTTTAGTGAACCGTTTACCATTGATAAAGTGCCAATTACTGTGCTTTCTCCGCCTGGAATAATCAATCCATCAAGGTCTGATATCTGCTCTGGAGTCTTGACCTCATTTACTATACCCTCAAGGCCAAGTTCTTCTAGTGCCATCTTTGTTGCCATGATATTTTCTGCAACATCTCCCTGAACTGCCAATACACCGATACTAATGCCACTCATGCTGTGCTACCGCGTTCTTGCATTCGAAGATCAAGATTCTTTGTATCCAACCCTAACATTGATTGTCTTTCATCAATCATTTTTTGTGCTTCCTTAACTTTGTCTGGATCTTCCCAGAATGTTGTTGCAAGTACTATAGCTTGAGCTCTTTCCTTTGCATCATCTGCCTTGAAGATTCCAGAACCTACAAAGACTCCGTCACAGCCAAGTGTCATCAAATATGCGGCATCTGCTGGAGTTGATATTCCACCAGCTGCAAAATTTACAACAGGTAATCTGCCTAGACTTGCAGTCTCTTCTAAAATAGAATATGAAACTTTGAGTTCTCTTGCAACACTAATCAAGTCCTGCTCATCTCCTGCATCATAGATTGATTTTATGCGTCGTAGTTCGGTGTTGACATTTTTAATATGAATCACAGCTTCTGCAACATTTCCAGTACCAGGCTCTCCTTTTGTTCTAATCATTGCTGCACCCTCTTCTATTCTTCGCAATGCCTCACCAAGATTTCTTGCACCATTTACAAATGGAGTGGTAAAATCCCATTTCCATATGTGATGATTTTCATCAGCTGGTGTTAGAACTTCGGACTCGTCTATCATGTCAACATTTGTTTCTTGTAAAACCATTGCTTCGTACACATGACCTATTCTGCATTTTGCCATGACAGGAATTGTTACAGAATCCATAATTTCTTGAATAATTCTTATGCTTGCAGTTCTTGCAACACCGCCAGCTTTTCTAACATCAGATGGAAGTTTATCTAAAACCATTACTGCGACTGCGCCAGATTCTTCTGCAATTTGGGCTTGTTCAACAGTTGTAACATCCATTACAACTCCATTTTTTAGCATGTGAGCAAAACCACGTTTTAGAGTTGAAGTTCCTCGTATAGTACTAAACGAGCCGACATTTTCCCTAACTACTCCTTTAGAATTACCCAGATCACCAGAAAGAGGAATCATGAATTTTGATCGCGCCTTAGGCTATTTATTTTATTATTTCTGCTATAACACCATCTAGACTGGTTTGAACTTGGCTTATCAGCGGAGGAATGAATTCGTCGGTGGAATTCTGGTCAGGCCAGGAGACATTGACTGATTTGCCGTCTAGTGTTATCTGTAATCCATACTTGTCATATTCGTTCAGATCGCTTTTTACTGGAAAAGATGTTTGTGGAATTTGCATAAATCCTGTCTCTTTTACAAGCCCAGTAAGTCTTGTAACCTCTTCTTTTGATAACTGATATTTTACATCAGGCTCAGAATAGCCGTTTTTTGTTAAACTATAGCTTGCTTGGCCATCATTAGATATGGTCAAAACTTCAGTCGTTTCAGCGCCAATATTCTGTGTAAGACCAAATGATATTTTTTTGAGGTGTTGCTTGCTGTATTCTATTGATATGACATCATCAGAATTGACTGCAACATTTGTAATTTCGGGTCTGAGAAGCGTTGGAACTACAATGAAAAGAGCAGCCAAGATAGGAATTGCTCCCAAGATTAAGATTATTGGACGGACTAAATTTTTCCACTCCTTGATTTTGTGTAGTACAACGCTTAAAGTATCATTATACCATCAATAAATCTTCAGAAACTTGAGTAAATTAAAATTCAAGTGCATTTATGGTCATTACGTGGGGTCGTAGCCTAGCCTGGTATGGCGACAGTTTAGATCACATTGATCACCGCTAAGGGCTCCAGTGGTTTCACAAGCTTCACTGACGTTAGGATGATGTACAGTTTGGAGCTGTAGTGACCCGTGTGTCGCCGGTTCAATTCCGGTCGGCCCCACCATCTGATCTTTCTTTGACCTAACAGTTATAAGGAAAAAGGCTCCTAGTATTGTCGCTGGGGAAGTTGGGAATGAATTTTAAAAAATTAAACGTTGGAGGTAAACTGATTTGAGCAGAGGAAACTTTCCAACATTTGGAGCTTCCAAGACTGGAACTTTTGTCTCCACACTAAAAAATTATAATCTGCCTCCTTTCATTTTAGAAAAAATTGCCGCTGATTGCAAGTCCGATCTGGTTAGAAAAGGACGAATTGAAGAACGTCTGCAAAGCATGAATGATTCTGCCCTTGAACTTTTGCACAAGGTTTTTGTTGATTGTCACGAAGATGCATCTGGCTCATATGCAAACTATCGATTTTTTGCATATATCTCAAGCATGTTCCATAAATGTGAAATTTTGTTGAACGAAAAAATTCCAGGTCATTCAGGTAAGGTCTACAAGGTTCCTATCGCAGTCAAAAATAACGGTATGTATATCGCAGTTGGTTTAAACAAGTCTTCAGGCGGTGCAGCATCAAAAAGAGAAGCAATCAAGTTTTATGAAATGGTAGATGATATTAAAAAAGGCGAGCATGGAAATCAGCTTGCCGAGGGAGTTTTCGGCTCTTCAGTTGGATTTGATGGTGAAGCACTAGTTACTTTGGAAAAACTAAGTACAATCCGCAAGAAAGATCCACAAAATAGGATTGATTTTAAGACAGCAAGTTTCCAAGACAGAATTTATTCTGTTACCAAGTGCTAGCGCTTTTTCTTAGCAGGACAAAATTTTCCGTGTACTTGTTTTTCAACAGTTAGTGTGGTTTCATTTTCGTGAAATAATTTCTTACCACACTCAGGACAAGTAAATTCTGGCATAAAAAATCTCTAAATTACTTACTTATAGTCTTTTAGCGCCATTACAAACTAATAATGCGTGTAACTATGTTCGTATACTTGAAGTATCTATAGTTGCAAAGAGTGCATCTTTTTCTGTTTGGGAAAAATTTGAATCATAATGCTCGTATGGTACAGATGCAAAAAGATGCTTGTCCCATATGTCATGGACTAGCTCTTTGTAATTTTTGTATCCTGTCTGTCTTAGAAATTCATGAGCTAGTTCATGAGAAACCTTGGGACAATTAACTTCCATTAGATAATCGATATCATCTTTTTGTGGACTCTTGCCCCATTGAACCATGCCAAAATTATCTGCAAAATATCCCTCACATGTACAATCTGTCCAGATTGGCCTAAAGTAAGTAAGATAAAAATGAAATATATCTGTCCCTCTGCTCTCATGGTCTAGCAACAATGCAGGCGTATCAACAATTCTAAATCGTCCACCAGATTTTGCTATCATCTCATCTGCTTGGACCTCAACTGTTTTAGAAAAAGTCTTTTCTATCCATGTTTTATAGAATAGAGCCATCTTTTGCACATACTCAAACTCCCATCTTCGCTGTTCGAGTTCCTCTTCTTTTACTAGAAAAATAAAGTGAAGAAGCACATGGTAAAAAGATTAGAACACAATTAAAAGGTCTTTGCATAAAAATTAGAGAATCCTCTGGGGTAGTTTCTAAAAATATGAGCGGAAATTTTTCCACAGAGAGTTTAGCTTTGACCTTCTATGCCCATCAAGGTTAGAGTTGAACGAATCTTCTCTATTTTACGAATCTTCCAGGTGATGATCTCTCGTAGTGCTTCCACTGTTGGAGATTCTATCTTTGCTAAAATATCGTAGGCCCCGAAGGTACCATGTACTTCCTTGACTCCGTTAATTGCTTTGAGTTGCGAAATTATAGATTCTTCAGAGCCAAGTTCACAATTTATTAGCACATATGCTGTTGCCATGCATTACCTATACAATGCAAATATATCAATGGATCTGTCGTTTTCATGTAAGGATCAATTATATCCCTTAGCTGAATTTAGTTCTAATTTTTTGTGTAAAATCTCAAAAATCCTTTTGATTGTAGATATTTTTAGAAAATATAGGAAAAGAATGTCCCCCGGTTCTGACCCACATAGAGTCATTGGTACGTTTAGCCTTAATCCTCATCTTGTTCTATTACCGGGGTGCCCTGTAGCACGGCTGGGTGGACCAAAAATCATCTTTCATCATCCCAGTCCGTCTGCGTGCATATTGGGGCGAATAATTATTTTAAAATGAGTAATTTATTGTGATTGATTAGTATTGAGACATCTTAGGCATGGTTTTTGGAACAATAGTTTGTTTTTGATCCGAACTGGACTTAATATCTTATTTTTACTGACTGGACCATTTCAATGAATTTTTGCATTTCATGAAAAAACTGGATTCCTTTTTCTGTTATAATAAAAGTACGATTTCTGTTATTATTTATAGATTCCATCAATCCAAAACCTACAAGTTTTTGACATTTCTCAAGTGCAACATAATGAGATAGATTTGCACTTCTTGCTATAGAAGATATTATTTCACCTTGCTTACCGCAGTCCATTACTACACCTAAAACATCAGAGATTATGCCCATCTCTGAACGGTATTGCTGTTTTGACATGAGAGAGTTTACTTTTTCAGGTTATAATATCTAGTTACCATTCCTATTGGTGAAAATAGTAGTATCCGTTTTATTCTGATTTGAATGTAAATCATTTATGAAAAAATATTCATACGTAATGATAGCGCTTGTCATACTTGCTACGAGTGCACCAACACTAGCAATTGCACAA
>JARLFW010000078.1 GCA_031296345.1 Nitrosotalea sp.
ACAAAAATTTATCATGGTGATATAAGGGCAGTTGATGATGTAAGTTTCTCAGTTCAGCCAGGAGAGATATTTGGCCTGCTGGGTCCAAACGGTGCGGGTAAGACTACAATAATTAAGATGATCGTAACTCTTACCCACTCTACTTCAGGCGTCTTGCGAGTTTTTGGAGTAGACTCTTCCAAATCCCCAGAAACTGTTAGAAGTATGTTGGGATATGTGCCGCAGAGCATCTCAGTTGATACGGATCTTACAGGATATGAAAATCTACTAATATTTTCAAAACTATCCTATGTTGACAAGAAGGAACGTAGTGGAAGAATAAAAGATGCACTAGAATACATGGGTCTAACTGAGAGAGCCAAGGATCTTGTCAAGCATTACAGCGGTGGCATGATGCGTAGGTTGGAAATAGCTCAAGCTCTTGTTAATCGACCAAGAATTTTACTTTTAGATGAGCCAAGTATCGGACTTGATCCTGTGTCAAAGATGCACGTATGGGAAAGCATAAAGCAACTCAAGCAAAAGTTTGGTACCACAATTTTAATCACAACTCATGACATGAGTGAGGCAGACGAACTCTGTGACAGGATAGCAATCATGTCAGATGGCAAAATCGCAGTTTTAGGAAGTCCTACAGAATTGAAGAAGTCTGTTGGCGGAGATGTAATCACGGTAAATCTTACTTCTGCTCATCCAAGCATTGTATTTCCAAAAGAGATTGGAACAATAATGCATAGTAATGAGAAATCCATTCAAATTTTAGCTGAGAATGGTGAGATTGCAATTCCACTTGTCAGTAATTTCTTTCGAGATCAAAAAATTACAGTAGATTCTATTTCAATCCACAGACCAAACTTGGATGATGTTTTCATGAAATATGCCAAAAGAAGACTACATGAAGAAATTTCCCCCCATGCAGTTAGTGCGCGTCGTGATTTTGTGAGGCATACAAAATGAATATTGGAAGATTTCTTTCAAGTTCGGCTACAGTTGCAGAAATGGAGGCAAGAAAGATACGCCATGATACAACTGAGCTTTGGATAAGGATAGTCCAGCCTGCACTATGGCTAGTAGTTTTTGGTGTTACTTTTAATAGCATCAAGGCGATGCCAACGGGTAGCTTCTCATACATTCAATTCATCACTCCTGGAATCTTGGCACAGTCTGTTTTGTTTATAGCAATTTTTTATGGCATTACAGTCGTATGGGAAAGAGATGTTGGAATAATTACCAAGTTGTTATCCACCCCATCTCCTCGTGCATCAATTGTTTTGGGTAAATCACTTTCTGCAAGTCTAAGAGGTTTATTTCAAGCAGTGATGATATTTGCCTTGGCACTTGCACTGGGAGTCAAGATACGACTAGACACACTTGACATATTGGGCGTTTTTGCAGTAGTGATTTTGTTTGCCATGTGCTTTTCAAGTCTGTCCATGCTGCTTGCATCATTTATGAAAACTCGCGATAGGATGATGGGAATAGGTCAGGCATTGACCATGCCGCTTTTCTTTGCAAGCAATGCCATCTATCCAATTTCAGTAATGCCAGTTTGGCTCCAGTATGTATCCAAAGTAAATCCTCTAAGCTATGTAGTGGATGCAATGAGGGCCATGCTGCTATCTGGTAGTTATGAAAATTTACCAATTGACATTTTTGCATTACTTGTTGCTACTGTTACTTTTGTAGCACTTGCTTCAATTACAATCAAGAGATTATTAGAATAACTGTCACAAACCCATCAAAAGTCCAAAATTGTTATAGTATTGCATCTAGTCTTACAGGAGTCTAACCGATGAATTGAAAGATACGCATCAATGGATTTGGTTAATACATATATTGAAAATGCAAACAAGATAATTTTTCTAATTACTATAATTGGAATAAGTGTTGTAGGTGGAATCATTTTGTTGACATTTACTACCTTTAGAAAAAATTCTACCAATTGAATATTCTAATTTGAGATTATTAAAAAATTAAGGAAGGGAGTTTTGTAGCTATTCCGATTAGATTACTGCACATTTTCTGTTAAATTATTCTCTAAAACAGAATTGCTTTAATATCATGTAACACGATAAATTAACGGATTGAAAACAAGACTGATTTTTTCATTACTTACTGTTACGATGATTGGCGTTCTGATGTCATCTATTATCTTACCGGCTTATGCATCATTACAATCTTGTTCGTCTGATAATGGCAGCGTATGCGTTAACTGGTATTTCATCGATAAAGAGGGTGCACAAATAGACCAGCCCTCTCCAATTCTAATTGATACGACACATACTCATGAAACAACAATCAAGTGGTATGTTGTAGGTGAGACGGGCAATGGGGCATTTCAATTTAAAACAATATCCCATGTATCAAAGGGAACTCCTGGCATGATTGAAAATTGTACACCATTTTCCATCACGGCGTTTAATGAATCAGCACAGGTTACAGGACAATACGAATGTACCATCAAAGCAGATGAAGATGTAGGCCTTGGAACATTGGAAATCGATTTGGCAGTAAACAATGGTAAAAGTTTGCCATTTTATGATATCAATAATAACTTTGTAGGTACTTCATTCCAATATTCTACTGATGTTGTTGTTGGCCCAAATGTGGTTCCAGAGTTTGGGCAGATTAGTGCACTGGTGCTAATCATTTCCATTGTAGCGATAATATTGATTTCAACAAAATCAAAATTAAACCTGATATACAGATAATCTTCAACAAATCATAATAAAACGAGTCTTACAGTTTTTGAACCTACACTTCACCCCAAAAAAATTTGCCAAATGAAGGTTCTTTATTGAGAGGTGATACGTACAAAGAAAAATCAGAATGCCATTTGTGCAAAAGAATTACAAATTTGTCTCATATCTAAATCAGAATCTATGATACATTTTCTTATCAAATCTGTTGCTGTAACAATTCCCACTAGTCGATTTTCTTCTATTACAGGCATCTTGTGGATCTTTTTCTCTTTCATCAGTTCGGCTAGTTTTCTTGCAGTATCATTTGGACTAACAGTTATCAAAGGCAAAGACATTACATTTTGTACGGGCGTGGATGATGACTTGTCAAGAGAGGTAATCCTTGTTACGAAATCTCTTTCTGTCAATATGCCAACCGGTACATTTTTTTTGGTAATAACTAAGCAACTAACTCCTGTATCTTCCATCATTTTGGCAGCTTCCCTAACCGTTAATGAAGCGTCAATCGAAACAATTTGTTTTTTCATCATATCCTTCACAAAAGTATCCATACAATGTACTATTTTTCATTCAATAAAAACACGGAATCAGATTATCAACATTGGAATCTGGACAATTAGACAGATTTTGGCAGTCAGATTTGTGAGAGTTCAAATCTTACATGACTTGACCTTGGTTGAATTTCAATGCTGATAATTTGCCTTCTAATTTTTATGCAAATAAAGACAAAATTTTCTATCGAATATGACTACAATACAAGTTCCTTATACGTGTGGTAAATGCAAAAATCAGTTCAATGTAACTATGAAACTTGGAGAGCCATTCATATCTAGACATTGTACAAAATGCGATGGTATTGCAACTGCTCCAGCACTGTAGGATGACAGATACGCTTTAACGAGCCTTACAGGATTCAGACCTGTTAAGAGCAAATCCTATTGATACAATGAGAAAACTATCATTTAATATCTCAAGAATACCATCTATAGAGAAATTGGATCTGGTTGAAAGAATTGTTAATTATTCTTTATTGTCACTACTGCTAATTTTTTCAGTCGTGATTATTCCTTTTTCCACTGGTCTTGGTTTTGCCCATGCAATCTCAGACCAAAGTACTACATGGTATGGAGATATGACAATTAATCTTTCCATACCTCAACAGTCTATCAAGATAACTTCTACGGGCACTGGTCCATTTTCGTTTACTGTTGGAAATGATGGGGCTGTAAGTGGAACAGGCACTATCACCCAAAATGTAAAAGTTTCTGGAATCTACAAAGGGACAATATGCAACGGAATTGGGCTATACGTTTGGAATTATGATATTAGTGGACGCGCTTACCAAAGCACTGGGACTGCAAACATGATTTTTACCTTCATCTCTTCAAACGTACACGGTAGTGTTTCATGTCAAGGCGGAGGTAATACTCAAACTATTCCGTTGGACAATTCCCCGGTGAATACTTTTGGTCCTCAAAATATTCAAATGAATCTAAATCAAGGCGCATCAATTGATTCTCCGTTTCTCGGAGTAGGTGATCTCAAAATTGAGCTGACTGGAACTAATTCTTCATCATTATACTCCATACCAAACCAGCAACAATCGACTGTTCAACCAACTCTGAATTTTTCCACATCAATACCAGAATTTGGTTCTCTTGCAGGCATGATTATTGCAATTGCCATTATTACTATCATCATGATATCAAGAAAATTCAGATTTGAATTAAAAATAAAAAATTAACCCATTTTAATCAATTGGCGTCAGTATTGGATACGAAATAAAGGTGCCGCCGGCAAGACTTGAACATGCGACAGCTCGGTCTTCAGCCGAGTGCTCTCCCGGGCTGAGCTACGGCGGCACGTTTGATTCTCAAAGTATTCGGGAATTAAAGTGTGTCTCTCCTATTTTTTCCAAGCAACATCAGAAATTTTTTTTCTTTTATTTATTGTCCTAGCAACCACAAAAAGAAGATCTGATAACCTATTCATATAGACCAAACATTCGTTGTTTATCTTGTCTACCTCTGACAAGTTTACGACATTTATCTCAGCTCTTCTACAGATTGCTCTTGCCAGATGAACCTGTGATGCAACCAAATCACCTCCAGGTAAAATGAAAAAAGTTATCGGTGACAATTTCTCCTCTAACCTATCAATCTCTTTTTCAAGATAGAACACCATGTCAGATGTGACCCTGTTTGATTTGTTATCCAAATTTGGATTTGCAAGATCTGCACCAACTACAAACAAATCATTTTGTATTTTTGTCAACAAATCACGAATATCTTTTCCCAATTTCGAAGATAAAACAATTCCAAGAGCAGCATTAAGTTCATCTACCATACCATAAGTTACAATTCTAGGGTTTGATTTTTGTACACGTTTGTTGCCAATCAACCCAGTAGTTCCATCATCACCAGTTTTAGTATAAATTTTCACAGTTACATACTAGCAATTCTTGTCATTTTAATCTTGTTTGAATATATTGACATTTTAAAACTAGACAATAGACTCAAAGATTAAAACAGGAATCATGAGAAGAATTACTTGTGTTGTTTGACTTTTTCTACCTAGCATCAGAACTCAAAAGAGTACCACGTAAAGGATGGATAAGTAAAGTTGGAATAGAACACCCCGAGTCAGTAGCAGACCATTCTTACACCACCGCAATCATGGCAATGGTTTTTTCAGACTCACAAAAATTGGACACTGAAAAAATTCTCAAAATGTCACTTCTTCATGATTTGGCAGAATCAATCACTGGAGATTTTATGCCAGATGAGATCTCAAAGGAGAACAAGAAGATAGTTGAAGATGATGCCATGAAAGAGATCTTCTCCAAGCTGCCAGACAATCTTGCAGAACAATATGACAAAATATGGCAGGAATATATTCAAGCAAATACAAAAGAGTCCATCCTCTTACATGAAATTGACAAGCTAGAGATGGCCATCCAAGCTGCAAAATATTCTTCAGAAGGATTTTCAAATGAAAAATTAAGTTTGTTTGTAGACTCGGCAAAAAAAGAGATAAAATCAAAAGAACTTTTGGACATACTTGATACACTATCGTATAAATAACTAGAACTAGTTTTTCAATCATGCAGTATTTTGTTGCATTAAAAATTGGCGAGAAAAGAGTCAAAGAGTCACGCGAGTATCTCAACAAGTTGTGCAATGATCAGGCAATGCCTGCTTTAGCACTAAGAGATAACAAGACCAATGTGTGGGAACCAGTAGGCGAGGAAAATCTCTACGCAGTTCTAAGTAATACAGGAGGATATGTGCTGTCAGATTCTACTGGATACATGATAGTAATTTGTGATAAAAATGGAATTTCCAAAGCACTTGTTCGAGGTCTTAACGCTGAGCGCAAAGATGCCATTGTTACAAGAATAAAATTAGATAATATTCCAGAGCACACGGGCGATGTTGTTCTTCCCGTTTAATGATTTTATTTTCGAGTCTGTTGACAAATAATTGACACCAAGATTAAATTAGTACAAACCCGAAATCTCAGGAAATGGTCAAGAAATACACTCATGAGATAGAGGTAAAAGGTCACCTCATCGATTCCATGATACTAACCAAAATTTTTGATGTCATCATGGACCTCAAGGGCGAGTTTCAAGTACAAGAGTTCAAGGTTGGAAAGCGCAAAAAAGATGCGAGTTATGCAAAACTTACAATTCAGGGTCAATCACAAGCACATCTTGATAAAATTCTAGAAGCAATATACCGCGAGGGCGCTACATCGAAGATCGAGCAAACTATTTCGCTAAAACCTGCACAAAAAGACATGGTAATGCCAGATGATTTTTACAGTACCACTAACAATCATACCGAAATATTTCACAAAGGAAAATGGATCAAGGTAGAAAACATGATGATGGACAAATGCATCACCGTTAAAGAAAACAGGGCATTTTGTACTCCAATTCGAGATGTAAAAAAAGGAGACAAGATAATTGTTGGAGAAAAAGGAATACGTGTCACTCCACCTGAAAGACCAAGAGAAGGTGTAAACCTATTTCAATTCATGAGTAGTGGTAGCTCAAGTGAGAGACCTACTCAACATATTGCAAGAAAAGTTGCAGAGGACATTTACAGAATAAAGAAGCAGGGTGGAAAGATTGTTCTAGTAGGAGGGCCTGCAATTGTACACACTGGGGCATCTGATTCCATTGCAATGCTGATAAGAACCGGATTTATCAATGCAGTTCTTGCAGGAAATGCACTTGCAGTTCATGATATAGAATATTCAACTCTTGGTACATCACTTGGAATGAATGTGCAAGATGGCACACTTGCAGTAAGAGGGCATAGAAATCACATGCAGGCAATTAATTCAGTCTTCAAAGCTGGGTCAATTCCAAAAATGGTAGAAAAAAAAATATTGACTAGAGGAATAATGTATGAATGTGTAAAAAATAAAGTCCCGTTTGTACTTGCAGGTTCTCTAAGAGATGACGGCCCACTACCAGATGTTATTACAGATATGACAGTGGCTCAGCGAAAATACAAGGAAATAGTAAAGGATGCAAAACTTGTCATCATGGTTTCAACAATGCTTCATTCCATTGCCACTGGTAACA
>JARLFW010000079.1 GCA_031296345.1 Nitrosotalea sp.
TCCCAGGTCAAATTCCATGCCTGTGTATAGATCCTCGGTATTTTCCCTGACAATTACCATGTCTATGTTTTCCTTTAACGCTGGCATGTTTGGATAAGATTTGGCAGGTCTGATGTTTGCATAAAGGTCCAATAATCTTCGTAATACCACAATCACATCTGCAGCACTTTCCCCAACAGGTGCCTTGAGGCATGCATCAGACTTTTTTATTTCATCCAGTGTTTCATCTGGAAGTGCTTTTCCTGTTTTCTTGAGTGCTGCATCTCCCGCTTGTAATTTTGTAACTTGAACCTTTACTCCAAACTTGTCATTTACTGCATTCAAGACTTGGATTACTGACTCTGATAATTCTGGACCTATTCCATCTCCTGTAATAAGTGATATTTTGTACATTTACTGTCCCAAGTTTTTTTGTTTGAGAATTTTTTTGAGCATAATTCTGTTTATTCCATCTATTACGGCTTGTACACTTGTAATTACAATATCTTCTCCTACTGATTTTGCAGATGCTTGATTTCCATATGCATCTTCGACTTTAATTGTGACTTCACATAATGCCTCGGACCCTCCAGAGATTGAATCTAACTTGTAATCTTTTACTCTAACTTTGGATATTTCTCCTGTAATTTTCTGTATTGCATTAATTGATGCATCAACTGGACCAACGCCATAATCTGTACTGATAAAATCTTTTCCTTCAATGTTTAATTTTACAAATGCATATGGCATATTTCCAATTCCTGTTGATACTGAAAAACCTACTAGATGAACGAGTCTCTTTAATCCTTGTTGCTGCATTACCTCTCCTGCAATTCCTAAAAGCTCGACATCTGTTACATGCTTTCCTAGGTCTCCAAGCTTTTTGATCTTCTCTAAAATTTCATGTGTTTGCTCTTTTGATGGTTGGATGCCATATTCCTCAAGCATTGCTGCAACTCCGTGTGCTCCTGCATGCTTTCCTACCTGGAACCATCTTGTTCTACCAACAAGTTCAGGACTAATTGGTTCATAGGTTAACGGATTGCTTAGCACCCCGTGTGTATGAATTCCTGATTCATGGCCAAAAGCATTCTCTCCTACAATTGCCTTGTTTGGCTGGACCTGAACTCCTACTATCTTTGAGATAAATCGTGAAGTCTCGTAAAGAAGTTTTGTGTTGATGTTGGTCTCAAATTTTCTGTCTTTATCCCATTGGAGACATTGTAATCCCATTACTAGTTCTTCTAAAGATGCATTTCCTGCCCTCTCTCCAATTCCATTGATTGTAACATGTGCGCATTTTGCACCTGCTTGTATTGCAGATAATGCATTTGCAACAGCTAGACCAAAATCGTTGTGACAGTGAACACTTACTGGTAGATGAGTTGCATCAATTGTATCTCTTGTAATTTCAGCAATATACTGTGGAGTGGAATAGCCAACTGTATCTGGTATATCTAATCTATCTGCACCAGCTTCTGTTACGGCTTTGAATACTTTTTTTAGAAATTCTCTATCAGTCCTTGTAGCATCTTCTGCCGAAAATTCAACTTGTAGGCCAAGTGACTTGGCATACTGTACTGCCTCTACTGCTTTTTCTAATGCCTGCTCTCGGGATAATTTTAGTTTGTACTTGAGATGAATGTCCGAAGTTGCAATGAATGTGTGGATGTACTTTAAACCAACAGCTACAGCTGCATCAATATCTTTTTTCTCGGTTCGTGCTAGTCCGCAAATCTCTGCCTTTAATCCAGCTCCTGTTATGTGTCTAATTGCTACCATCTCTCCTTCTGAAATGATTGGAAACCCTGCCTCGATTGCATCTACGCCAAGATCATCTAATTTTTGCGCTATCACAAGTTTTTGGTCTGGAGTCAAGGCTACGCCTGGTGTCTGCTCTCCATCTCTTAATGTGGTATCAAAAATTCTAACTTTCATTTCTCTCTCCTCTTGCTAATGCACATATTCCAGTTCTTGCCATTTCAAGAATTCCGTATCCTCTAACAAGGTCTTCTAATGCATTAATTCTATCTGGGGTTGCAGTAATTTCTAGAATAATGGAAGACTTTCTAACATCATGAACGTCACACTTGAAAGCGTTTGC
This sequence comes from Nitrosotalea sp., assembly GCA_031296345.1. Classification (GTDB taxonomy): domain Archaea; phylum Thermoproteota; class Nitrososphaeria; order Nitrososphaerales; family Nitrosopumilaceae; genus Nitrosotalea. The sequence goes on from JARLFW010000079.1 coordinate 2,084, forward strand.
AAGGTCTGTTATCTCCTTGATGTCAGTTGGTTTTGTTACTTTTATTTTCATCATGACAAGTTCTCGGTATATGCTCTTCTTCTCATCTAATAGTTTTACTTCTACTGTATCAATCAATTTGTCTAGTTGCTTTATTATTTGATTTAGTTGCTTTTCATCTGCCTCTGTAGTGATTGTCATTCTAGATACTTCGGGATTTTCAGTTATTCCTACCGATATGCTATCGATGTTATAGTTTCTTGATCTAAACAAGTTTGTAATTTTAAACAAGACACCCGGCTTGTTTTCTACTAGAACGGAAATTATTGACCACATGTTATTTCACTAAGATGGTAGTATCATGTCCCTAAGAGATGTTCCAGGTGCCACAAATGGTAAGACGTCTTCTTGTGGATCGATTGGTATGTCTATGACAGTTGTAATGTTACTCTTCAAAGCTGTCTGGACTGCTTTTCCAATTTCATCAATTGTTGTAGCTCGTATTCCTTGTGCACCGTATGCTTCTGCTACTTTAACATAATCTGGGCAATTCTTAAGGTCCACTCCTATCATCCTTCTGTCGTAAAATGTTCTCTGCCATTGAGCTACCATGCCAAGTGTGAAATTGTTTAGTAAGAATACGATTACAGGCAAGTCTTCTAACACTGAAACTGCAAGTGAATTTTCTGTCATGTTAAAACTTCCTTCTCCTGCTATATCTAAAACTGGAACATCTGGTATTGCAGCTTTTGCACCTATTGCTGCTGGGAATCCCCAACCCATTGTTCCAAGACCTGTAGAACTAAAGAATGTACCAGGGTGTATGACATCGAAGAATAATGATGCCCACATCTGATGTTGGCCTACTTCAGTAGTAACAATTGACTGTCCCGGAAGAACTTCTCTTAATTTTTTGAGAACTTTGGAAGCTGCTAATGGATGTGGATGAATCTTGAGATTTTCTCTATAGTAGTCTTTAGTTTCTTTTACTCTTTTGGACCATGCACTTTCTCCATTTCGTTTGATGGCCTTTTGAATTAACATTTTTACCATGATTCTAAGTGATGTCTTTACATCTCCAACTACTGCTACGTTTGTTGTCTGGTTCTTTCCTATCTCTGCAGGATCTACATCCATGTGTATTATCTTCAAATTCTTCTCAAACTCTTCAAATGTACCAACTGACCTGTCTGAAAATCTGGAGCCGCATGCTAGTACACAGTCGGCCTCTGTCATCATCTTGTTTGCTTCTGCATGTCCATGCATTCCAATTGGTCCAAGTGAAAGTGGATGATTTTCTGGAAATGAGCCTTTTCCTTTGAAAGTTGTTACAACTGGTATCATGAGTAATTCTGCAATTGATTGAAGTTCTGCAAATGCACTTGAAATTATGACTCCTCCTCCTGCAAGAATGATTGGTCTTTCTGCAGATAGTAACATCTCTGTTGCCCTTTCAATTTCTTTTATGTCTGGGTCTACCCATGGGTGATACCCTCTAATCTTAACCTCGGAAGGAAAATGTATATCCGCTTCATTTTGTTGCACATCTTTTGGAATGTCTATTAAAACAGGACCTGGTCTTCCAGTTGAAGCAATGTAAAATGCCTTCTTTACTACTTCGGGAATTTCTCCTGGAGTCATTGGTTGAAATGCATATTTTACAATAGGATTTGTAATCCCGATGATATCACTTTCTTGAAATGCATCACGACCAATCATTTTTGAAGGAACTTGACCTGTAATTGCAACCATTGGAGATGAATCTGCTTGGGCTGTTGCAATTCCGGTTACAATATTTGTTGCACCTGGACCTGATGTTGCAAAACAAACTCCTGGCCTTCTACTTACTCTACCGTAACCATCTGCCATATGCGAAGCAGATTGTTCATGTCTTGCCAAAACATGTCGTATGTTACTTTTGTAAAGTTCGTCGTATATTGGTAAGTTTGCACCTCCCGGTAGTCCGAAGGCAATATCGACACCTTCTTTTTCCAAAGCGATCATCAAAGACCTTGCACCTGAAATTTTTTCCATAATTTTCTATCTCCGAAAATTGCTGTATCTTACAGCATAACCTCGACTAGCAACAAAATACTTGAAATGCTTGTCGAGTCTACTTTCTTCATACTTATCTAATGATTTTCCCTCTAAAATTATTAATAAAGATATTGTCCTAAATCCACCGTGTACTGGATATTGCTAGGCACAAAATTAGTCTGAATTTATCATGTCATAAGACTTAAAGTGGATTTGCCTCAAGCAATACCGATTTTGAGCGACACAGATGAGATTCTTGATATTATTGTGACATTTTTCACTGCTGGAAAAACCAAGAATGTTGCACCACTAAGCGTTATCCAGCTTGATGATCCAAGATTCTCATCATACAGCGATGTTCCACCATTTGATCTCAAAGACTTTGCAACTACAACTGCATTGGAACAATTACGATTTGTAAGTATCTCTGATTATGATTTTGAATTGAAAAACACTCGGGTAGATCTGTTTGAGACTTTTGCGGTCGCAACCTTTACTGTAAAACAATCAGGAATGATTGTGGATAATTATAGTTTCAGAGGGCAACACCTTACAATGGACAGCAGGGCAACATTTGTTTTCATAAAGTTTCCAAAGTGGAAGATAGTCCACATACATTTAACAAAAATTTCAGATTAAGAATTTACTTTTTTTGATTTGCTTTTTTGGGCAGACTTTATTTTTTCAGGTGACTCACTTTTTATTTTTTTGAAAATTTCATTGGCTTCTTTGACTGTGACTTTTTGGTGAACTATAGCTCTTACTGCCTTTATCATGGCTACTGGATGATCGTTTTGCCAAATGTTTCGTCCCATGTCACCTCCTGAAGCACCTGCTTGTAATGCATCGTATGTTAGATTAAATACATCAAGCTCTGTTGCAAGTTTTGAACCTCCGGCAATTATGACTGGCACTGGACATGATGTTACAACTTTCTCAAAGTTTTCA
>JARLFW010000009.1 GCA_031296345.1 Nitrosotalea sp.
AAGGGGGCTACAACAGTTGATGGAAAAATGATTGATGAAGTACATTACAAGAGAGCTGCAACTCTATTAAATTCAGTAAAAAAATAATCAACATAACAAGAAAGTTGAATATATGACCTAATTGCAGATCTATCTATTATTTGATAAACATAAATCCTGTAGATACAAATAAGAATTTGTTAATCATGTTTACAGGAATAATTGAAGGCCTAGGTAATATTGTCAGATTTGATAAAGAAACAACCAACCGCAGTGCCGCAAAAATGAAAATAAAATTAGGTAAAATTGCAAAAGGACTCAAAATTGGAGATAGTGTTGCAATAAACGGTGTATGTCTTACAGCAGTAAATATATCAAAAGATGTTGCTGAATTTGAAATGGTTGGTGAAACAATAAAAAAAACCAACCTTGGATCTTTGAAAAGTGGCAACAAAGTCAATATTGAAAGAAGTCTTAAGGTTGGTGAACGACTTGAAGGACACTTTGTATTAGGACATGTTGATGGAGTGGGTATAATTTCTAAAATGGAAAAACAACCAAATCAAATAAAAATTTGGACAAAAGTTCCAAAGGAATTATCAAAATATATCATCAAAAAAGGTTCTGTTACAGTTGATGGTATTAGTCTAACAGTTGTTGATGTACTCAAAGATCAATTTTCAGTTTCAATAATTCCCCATACAATGAAAATAACTAATCTGAGTTACAAAAAAGTTGGAGATAAAGTTAATATTGAAACTGATATTCTTGGAAAATATATTCTATCTGATGATTAGTTACTTACCACTATTTTGGTAATTACCAATTTTCTAGTAAGGTTTATAATAATAATGAAAAGCTGATCATATAATGTCCTTAGAAGAAGCTATCTCATCGCTTAGACGAGGTGATTTTATTTTACTACATGATGGAGGTAAACGTGAAAATGAGGTAGATATGGTAATTGCAGCAGAATTTGTAACTCCTGAACATATAGCACGTATGCGCAATGATGCTGGGGGACTAATTTGTATGTCAATAAATCATGAATTTGCAACAAGTTTAGGTCTCGATTATATGCATGAAATTTTATCTTCTTCTCAAAAGTTTGATTCAGATTCGAAGAAGATGATTATTGGTACTGCTCCATATGGGGATAGACCATCTTTTTCAATTTCAATTAATCACAAAAATACATTCACTGGAATAACTGACAAAGATAGAGCATTAACAATTTCTGAAATGTCAAAATTATACAACAGTGAAAATCATAAGAAAAAAGAAGTTTTCAATTCTACCTTTAAGACACCTGGTCATGTTCCATTGCTTATTGCTTCAGAAGGGTTATTATCAAATAGACTTGGACATACTGAGATGTCAATTTATTTAATGAAACTTGCACGACTAACACCAGTTACAGCAATTTGTGAAATGTTGGATTCTCAAACATATACTGCATTATCTACTGAAAAAGCTAAACAATATGCTACAGATAACGTCATACCGTATTTTGATGGTACTGAACTTGTCAAATTCGCAAAGGAGCATTAATTTTGAATATTGCTATTGTTGTAGCTGAGTTTAACAGTGAAGTAACTTCAAAAATGCTGGAACTGGCTACCGAAAAGGCAAAAATATTGAAAATGAATGTAAAATATACCTGTAAAGTACCCGGTGTGTTTGACATGCCTCTCATAATTGATAAATTATTGCAAAAAAAAGATGTTGACGCTGTGATAACTCTAGGTGCAGTAATCAAAGGACAGACCAAACATGATGAACTAATTTCAAATGTTACTGCAAAAGTACTAGTGGAACTTTCAATAAAATATCAAAAACCTGTAACATTAGGAATAACAGGACCTGGAATGAGTGATAGACAGGCGCATCAGAGAATACGACCAGTGTCTGAGAGAGCAGTAGAGGCTGCAAAGAAATTATCTGATGAACTGGAGAAAATTAAAAATGATTCAACTAACCATAATTAAGATCACTGGATACGGACCATGGACTCTAACCTTAGGTAGTGATAGAGAACATAGACTTCAGATGCTCCAGGCATCATTATACAAAGAAATACAAAATTTGTTTTCAGAAAGAAATTGTCTTGCATTTCCTAACCGATTTGATGAGATCTTTGTAATAACTAACAGTCTTTCAATTGATGATCATATAGAAATTCAAAAACAACTAGTCAAGTCATTTGAGTTGAGTTTGTCCATGTCTATAGGACAAGGAAATACTCCATTTGAAGCAAGTTCAATCGCTGACAAGGCACGACGTACTAATGTAATGTTAAGTAAGGATCACAATATTTTTGGATTCCCACTCGGAAAAGACGAAAATTCAGTTCAGATTATACACATGGATGTAGACGGTTCTACCTCAGTCTCGGCAAAAAAGTCACCCTATGAAGTATCATTACTTATTATCAAATTATATTCAGAAATGTCAGAATTTTTTCTCCAAAGAAATTCACTTACATTTTTCATGGGAGGAGATAATTTTATGATAATAAGTTCAGGTGTAAATAAAGATGAAATAACAAAATTTCTTGAAGTTGTAAAACAAAAATATGATATTTCATTTAACTGTGGAATTGGAACGGCAAAGACTGGAAGAGACGCAGCCAAGTTAGCTACTCAATCATTAGATAAAATTCGTGAACTGAGAGATTCAGGGAAAAAAGATACCCGAATTCTAGAGATAACATGCTGATAAAAAATATCAGTCTTCTTTATGGTAGAGAACTAGAGTATATTCAAAATACTCATGTGAGAATCACTGGAAAATACATTGGACCAATAGGGGCAAAACTCTCACCTCACAAAGATGAGGCAGTACTTGACTGCGAAGGTCTACTAATGATGCCTGGACTTATTAATTCGCATACTCATATTGGGGATTCTATAGCAAAAGACATAGGTATAGACTCTGACGTTGAGGAAAAAATACATCCAGTTAGTGGATTAAAGCAAAAAATTCTCAAGAATTCTGATAAATCACATCTGGCAAGTTTTATAAAAAATTCATGCATTTCAATGATTAGAAAAGGCATAACAACATTCATTGATTTTCGAGAAGGTGGTATTGAGGGAATTAATCTATTAAAAAATACCATATCAGATATTCCAATAAGGCCTATCATCTTGGGAAGAATTGAATATTATCAAGATTCAAAATCTATCAAGAATAATACATCTATACCAGAAGCAAGAAAACTAGATCTAAAAAATCTTCTAACTAACTGTGATGGACTTGGGATCAGCGGTCCAAATGAGTTTAGTAATTCTACATTAAGATATTTTGCAACAACAAAAAATATTCGTGCCATACATTCAGCCGAGACTGAAGAAAGTAACAAAATATCTCAAAAGACATATGGAAAAACTGAGACTCAAAGAGCAATACTTTCAAAACCCAACTTTTTGGTTCATATGACTTATGCCTCGAAAAAAGATCTTACAATGGTAACTAAAAACAAGATAAACATTGTCATATGTCCAAGAGCAAATGGTTCTCTTGCAGAAGGTATCCCAGATGTTAATCTAATGCTTGATGCTGGTTGTAATATTGCAATTGGAACTGATAATGTTATGATAAACTCACCTGATATGTTCAGGGAAATGGATTATCTCTGGAAAGTCTCCATGGGTATCACGAAAAAACGAGTAAAACCAAAAAATATACTTCAAATGGCTACTACAAACGCTTCAAATCTTTTGGGTGGCAAGATCGGAATTATTCAAAATAATAAAATAGCAGACTGTATATTTATTGAAAAACATTCAATCGATTTAGAACCAATGCATAACCCTCATGCCTCAATCGTTCAACGTGCTTCAGAAAATACAATAAAAGCAGTAATGTATGAAGGAAAATTAGTTCATGGCAAAATCTAGACCTTACGTAATCATTAGCGCTGCTATGAGTATAGATGGAAAATTAGCTACTCGTACGGGAAGATCTAATCTTTCATCCAAAAGAGATTTGATACGAGTTCATAAACTCAGAAAGACAGTTGATGCAATACTAGTTGGAAAAAATACGATAAACATCGATGACCCTTTACTTACTGTTAGATATGTACAAGGAAAAAACCCAATTCGTATAATTCTTGATTCAAAGGGAAGTTTATCTCCTAAATCCAGAGTAATAGAAACTGCAAAAAAAAATCTCACTATACTTGTGGTATCAGAAAATGCTCCAAGAAAGGTTGAGAGATTTATTGCAAAAGGAGTTCAAGTAATACGATGTGGAAAAAATAAAATTAATCTAAAGAAATTATTACAAATACTGGGAAAAAAGGGAATCAAGAGAATTATTGTTGAAGGTGGAGGTACAACAAACTGGTATTTTTTTAAAGAAAAACTGGTAGATGAAATTACAATAACAATTGCACCATATGTTATAGGAGGCAGTACTGCAATTTCTCTAGTTGAAGGTGATGGTTTTGGAGAAGAGCACCTTCCAGATCGAGGTCGCCTGATCCGTCCCGCTGACGGCGGCGGAGCCGGTGGTGACGAGC
>JARLFW010000080.1 GCA_031296345.1 Nitrosotalea sp.
CAAGCTTCAGTTTTTTCATATCACACATAAACCTTGATTTTTTAAGCGATCATAATTCTGAAACAAATTTCTACTTGTCAGTAATGTTTCTTACATTGATTTTCTGAAATATTTGAAAGAATTCTTGATAACTATACTGGAAGAAAATTAAGATGATGTAATTGATGATAATTTAATCTTAAAATTCAATCTCTTTCCTGCAAGAGGATGATTCAAATCAACTAAAACTATTTGCTCTTCAATCGCAGTTATTATTGCAGGTACTTTTTCTCCTGTGGGAAGTCCTGCTTCAAACAATAGTCCCGGAACAAGTTCCGCGTCGGGTGGGAAAATCTCTCTTGGTACCTTTTGAATTAGAGTTGAATCATGCTCTCCATATGCCTCTGCTGGAGAAATAATGAATTGTTTTTCTTCTCCTTCTTTCATTCCAAGTATTGCATCATCAAATCCCTTTATTACCTGACCTCCTCCGATTTCAAATTCTAAAAGATTTCCATCCTCAACATTGCTATCAAAAACTGTTCCGTCATCAAGAGTTCCGGTGTATTCTATCTTGACTTTGTCCCCTGTCTTTGCAGTCAAGGTTTTACCATCCATGTTTGTGTGTAGAAATATTCTTCTACTGTTTTCATATTTTTCTCATAAATGTGTACTAGAAAAGTGCTTTGGTGGATTTATTAATAAAACCTAATCTAGTCGTTCGAAGGAAATTGCTTTGCAAGTTCTTCGGCAAATTTTTCATAATGCTCTCTTGTCTTACCTATCTCCTTGAGTTTTGTATTCTCTACCTCTAGTAGACTCTTATTCACCTGTTCTACGTCGTTTCGAAGAGCCATCTCGGCCATCTCAAATAACCTATTATTTTCCTTCCATACGTGTTGTACGACATGATTGATGTATTCTTGCATGTCTATGATTAATTGGGTTGCATCCCCATTTTTCAGATATGTTTTTGATGAGGCTTCCATTCTTGTTCCTAGTTTGCGCGTCACCTCATGTTCCATGAGCATAACAGCTATTGGACCTGAATTTCGTGACATTCCCTTTTTTTCAAGTTCTGGAAAGAGAGAGTTTTCTTCTTTTCCATGATGGCAGACATCTGTGAAATTTGTTGAAAAGTCAATCACTTGGTTTAGAATTGGTTCTGGTATGGTCTTACCAGATTGTAGCAAGGGAATGGTAGACCACATTGACTTTAGTACTTTTTCTATTAAATCATGATCTCGTCTTAATGATGTTGTTGACATGTAATGCATTCTGAGTTCTGATCTTCCAATTTAAGTTTAATTTTTTGCAAAATGATTGTTTTAGACCGTAACTGCCAAAATTGTACTGTATTGGCGGTTATTTCCGATCTTTGCAAAGGTTTTAAATTGCTTGATCCAAAATCTAGCAGTATGGGGGATTTAAGGAAGGATTATTCTATTGATAGATTTGTGATCGTTTCTCCTGAAAATAATTCGGTAAATGATTCTAAGAAATGTCCTTATTGTCCAGGAAATGAATCTATGACTAATCCATCTACACTTTCTCTGGTTGCAAAGGATGGAATGTTGCAAAGGCTTCAAGATACAGAAGATCACTATGTGCAGAATTGGTCAGTAAGAGTATTTGAAAGTAAAAATCCTGTCGTTACAACTACTTCTGAAAACTCGTATAGTGATAGACCTCTCTACAGCGAACCTGCTTATGGCTATCATTATGTTGTTGTAGCTTCAGAAAAACACAAAGATTCTCTTGCGAGTATTTCAACTGAACAATGGTCTAATGTACTTGTTGTAATCCAAGACAGGCTTAGATGGTTATACACCCAACGTGGCGTAACATATGTTGCAATATATGTAAATCATGGAAAAGATGCCGGTGGCTCTACTACTCATGCCCATCTCAACGTTGTAACTTTTTCCACAATTCCTCCTGTTATAGAACTAGAGGCTGAAGCTGCACACAAAATATTAAATGAAAAAGGAATATGTCCAATGTGTCAGACTGTAGGTACAGAAACTGGAGGACCTAGGCAAATACTTCAGACAGAAGGTTTTGTTGCTTTCTGTCCATGGGCTCCATCGCATCCGTACGAATTTTGGATTTATCCAAAAAAACACATCACGAGTTTTTCTAAAATAACTCAAAAAGAGATAAATGATTTGTCATTAATTTTACGTGCTACTTTAGGTGGACTTGCAAATACGATGAAAACTCTGTCATACAACATGGTCTTTCATCTTTCACCTGAAAAGAAAAACAATAGACAGATTCATTGGCATATTGAAGTGTATCCACAAGCTGATCCTTGGTCTGGACTTGAAAGGGGATATGGAGTATTTCTTAACAAAGTAACTCCTGAAAAAGCTGCAGAAGAGCTTGGTTCTGCATGCAGAAAAGAACTTGCCGGTCTTGTTGGAATAGTTTAGACAATCATTTGGTTTATTTATTCAAGTAAAAGATGGATTGTCGTGGCAATTGAAAAATGGATATCTGTTGCAAGTCTTGGTTTGTTTATTATGTTTGTAGCTCAGATGATATCAATTTCCACATATCTTACTCACCCCTCACATGATGTTGATACTTCGTCTGAGATCAGAGAATTCATATCAATTAGTATTGCACCTGCGATAATTTTAGCTGGTTCATCTTATTTGCTGGGAAGAAGATATGGTTCACGACTTACTGGCTCACTTATCATATCTGGAGGAATAATTACAATTATTGGAATGTACTATGTTACTATCTTGATAAAACAAATTCAGGCTGTATATCTTGTACCGGAATTGACAATAGCACCCTTTGTATTTATGGCAACTTCAATTCCTGTAATTATCATAGGTTCATTGTTATTCAGATTGAATCCTATGCCTAAACGAGATTATTTCTTTGACCGATGATCAAATCTCATCGAATTTGAATGTAGTTTAAACCCAATACTCATATAAAATGGAACAAGTTCGTCTGAACAATCTAGAATGGTTTTATAACATCCTTTTTTCTCGGCATATTTTAAAAGCGCGTTAACTATTTTTTTCCCCACTCCTTTGCCTTGGTATTCTTTTCTTACTACTACATCTTCTATGTGACCGACTTTACCTCCATCATGGATGAATTTCTGCTCAATCAAAAGGGTTGTTGCACCTATGATTTCTCCATTGTATATTGCAACGTAAATTACATGATCTGGATTCTTTGAAATTTTATCGAAAATACTGTTTGCATTTTTTGGTTTGACGTGACTTGATTTTCTAAGCGAGTCAAGAGAAAGTAAAAATCCATTGTAAAAGTCTCTTCTTTGTAATTTACGTATCTTGATAGTTGACATACTTTGGTCTAGATCTGACCTAACCGTGCAATATATTGCTGATATGCACGTCTGTACGAGGTCTTGTCTCCTATGTCTAGAAAACCTTTCTTTATGATAAATCCACTTACCTTGTTCTTTTTTGCTATGGCATTACGTATTACATCATCCATACCATATGGTTTGTTGGGAGGTATGAACTTGAATATTCCTGGCTCCATCACATAACATCCTATGTTGATATTTCCTTTAACTTCTGGTTTTTCACGCCATGCTTTTACTTTGTTGGCTTTATCCATCTCTATGAATCCGTATTGTAATTTAGTTTTATATTCAAATAATCCCATTGTGACAAACGATTTTTTTCTATGATGATTTGCTATCATACTTTTCAAATTAAAATCAAATATAGAATCTCCATACAGGCAAACAAATGTGTCATCTATGAGTTCTTCTGCAGTTTTTAGCTGACCGGCTGTAGCAAGAGGTCTGTTTGCAACAGCATATTCAATTTTTACTCCAAATCTACTTCCATCCTCAAAATAATCCTCGATTGTCTTTCTTAGATAGCTTACACAGAGTACAAACGAATCAACCCCGCCCAGTTTTACCCATTCTATGAGATGCTCTAAAAGTGGTTTTTCTCCTAGCGGAAGCATTGCTTTTGGAAGAAATGTAGTATATGGCTGAAGTCTTGTACCAAGGCCACCAGCTAAAATGACAGCTTTCATGTATTTCATTCTAAATTTCTGGTATTTATGTTGAAGGATGAAAAGATGCTATCTTACTATCTTCAAAATTTTTCCTAGTACGTCAATTGGATTTTTTCCAAAAATTAGGATCATGGCTTCTTTTCCAAAACCTCCTTTATGAAATATAATGTCTGGAGGAGTTTTCAAATTTGTTATTGCCGCCTTGATTCCCCATGATATGGTGCTACCCTCCTTTTCTCTGATCTCATGCGGTTCATCTTTTCTATCATATGACGAAACTTTCATTCCTTTGAAGACTGCTTTTTTGATTATTTTTTCATCATACTTTATGTTCAAACTAGATCTCATGGAAGGAAACTTTCTTGTCATTTCTAATACTGCTGATGCAATATGCTTTGATCCTCCATACTTGAGATTACCTGCAATTGTTACAAATTTTCCAGTTCTTACAATTCTACCTTCTAATCCCATTATGTCTTTTAGGGTTGTTGGGTTTGATGTTGAATATACAAAATTTGTTTGGCATTCCGGAATGTATTGATAAATGGAATCTATTGAGCAAAATTCTGAAATGGCGTTTGATAATTGATTTTCAATCGCATCACCTTTTGTTGGAGTGATAATTGGTAAACCTCTTCCTATCTTCGTAGCATTTCTAATTGACTCTACTGTGAAAAGACGTGCAGAATCAACGGCGTCTGATAATTTTTTTCCTCTTGCGATATTTACACATAACGCAGCTGAAAAAGTACACCCACCACCATGACTTTCAATTTTCATTCTGGTATGAGAAAAAATACTAAATTTTTTATCCTCTAGAAGTAAATCCGTCACCTTTACTCCTTTGAGAAAATGCCCACCTTTTATTATGACATTTTTTGCTCCCATTTTCTGAATTTTCCTAGCTGCATCTTTCATATCTTTTAAAGATCTTATCTTGGTGCCTGAGATTTTTTCAGCCTCTGTTGTATTTGGAGTGATTATGTGACAAAGAGGAATTAGTAACTTTTTGAAATCTAAAAAAGCACTTTCTGTTTGTAGAATTCCTCCAGTTGTAGACTTGAATATTGGATCAAGGATTATTGGGATTTTGATTTTTTCAAGTTCTGAACGTATTGCTCTTACAGTTTGCTTGTCATACACCATTCCTATCTTGATTGCATCTATTTGGAAATCTTCCAGAATTGATCTTATCTGACTTTTTACAAGTAATGGTGAGACTGGTTCTACGCCAAAAAATCTTGATGTGTTCTGACTTGTAATTGCGGTTACTACACTTAGTCCATGTGCTCCAAATGCATTGAATGTCTTCATATCTCCTTGAATCCCAGCCCCTGAGGAAGGATCAGAACCTGCAATTGATAACACATGCATGATCTTAGGTTTAGAAACTCACGTTTAAATCCAATTACTCACTAAAAATAGTAAATTGAGTACACAAATGAATGCAGCACGAAGAGGTGTTGCTACCGATGAGATGAAAGCCGTTGCACATGACGAAGATGTGACATTGGAATGGCTTATTCCTAAAATTGCAAATGGCTCTATTATAATTCCTCACAATAATGCTCGTCTACAAAAGATTAGAGTCGTTGGAATAGGAAAGGGTATGAAGACTAAGGTAAATGTAAACATTGGAAATTCTACATTAAATCAAAATCTTGAGGAAGAGATCAAAAAAGCTCAGGTCGCAATAAAATACCATGCTGATACTATAATGGATCTTAGCGATGGAGGAGACGTGGGATTGTATAGACGAAAACTACTTGAAGTTGCACCAATTGCTTTTGGAACAGTTCCTGTTTATGAGGCATATAATTATGGTGTGGAGAAACACAAGAATCCACTTGATATTACAGAAGATGACTTTCTCAATGCTTTTGAACATAATGTAAAAGATGGCGTTGATTATACCACAATTCATTCCGGTATAACTAAAGATATAGCAAAACGTATTCTTGCAGTAAAAAGACATGGGGGTATAGTAAGCAAAGGAGGTACAATCACAGCTGCATGGATGTTAAAGTATGATAAGGAAAATCCATACTTTGAGCATTTTGATTATCTGATAGAAATTGCAAGAAAATATGATGTTACTTTTAGTCTGGGTGATGCATTAAGACCAGGTTCTATTCTTGATTCACACGATGAACTTCAAGTACAAGAAATGATCAATATCTCAAGACTTACTAAAATCGCCCATGAAAAAGATGTACAGGTGATGGTTGAAGGACCGGGGCATGTACCACTCAACGAAGTTGCAGCCAATGTCCGATTGGCAAAATCACTAATTGGTGAAGTGCCATATTATGTACTTGGACCGCTAGTAACAGATGTCGCTTCAGGACATGATCATATTGCAAGTGCAATAGGAGCTGCAATTTCTGCAAGTGAAGGAGTTGATTTACTATGTTATCTTACACCTGCAGAACATCTTGCATTACCTAATGCAGAAGAGGTAAAGGCAGGGCTAATTGCATATCGAATTGCAGCTCATGCGGGTGATCTTGTCAAATTAAGAGACAAGGCAATCAAATGGGATATGGAAATGACTGAAGCAAGAAGAACATTAAACTGGGAAAAACAGATTGCACTCTCAATTGATCCTGAGGAAGCAGCACGTATTCATGCACGAACTGGTCAACTCAAAGGAAATACAGTTCCATGTACAATGTGTGGTGGTGCATGTGTCTACATTATGCTCACACAACAGAGATTCACTAAAACCGAAGAAGAAAAATTACAACAGACTAGCTAATACTTTCTCAAGACTTGGAACAGTTTGAAATTTAGTCATATCTGATGTGGATATCCACCTGTATTCAGAATTTTCCCAATTCAATCTGATCTTGGGTTTATCTACAGAAAATAAAAATGGAAAGATCAACCATTCATGGTTTGCATATTGTGGCGAATCTATTCTCATTTGTGACGCAGCTCTTACTAGAGTAATTTGATTTTCTGTAATACCTGTCTCTTCAAGTATCTCTTTTTTTGCTCTGTATAATGGGTCTTCATTACCTTCTATGATTCCACTTACTCCTGCCCAAAGTTCTTTCATTGTCCTTACTCTATCGCTTCGTTTTAGAATGAGATACTGACCATCCTGAATCAAAAAAGAAGTTACTATTTTAGTGGATTTCAATTATTTTTCTACAGCATTTACCATTGTGACAAGCTTCTTGTATGATTCATCGAAATCTACATTCTTGGCTAATCTTTCTTTGGCACTTGAAATGTATTTTATCATCTCTTCTGTTTTATTCTCTTGAATCAAAATGAGCATCCTACCTATGTCCTTCCAAAATTCTTCTGCATATCTTCTTATTTCTGGATTTGAAATTATTGTTTCAATAAGTTCTTGAGGTTCTGTCATTATGCCCGTAGTGAGATATTTTTGAGCCTTGAAAGTGGTTCCTGCCATTTTTTCAACTAGAGAAAAATTTTCTTCCTTTGCAAATATGTTGGCAAGTGCCAAGTTTACTAGATGTGGCATTCCAAGTACAATTGCAATTTTCTTGTCATGCTCTGCTGCATCTATCTGAACAAAATTTGCTTCTTCAAATAATGATTTTACCACTGCCATCTCTTTTTTTGCATCTCGAATTGGGATTGAAATTATGTTTTGTCCTTTTAGTTTCTTGGTTCCAGGGCCAAACATTGGATGAATACAAATTGGATTTACTTTATCTGGTATCTTGGAAAGTGCAGCGGCAGTTTTTGTTTTAAGAGAAGAAATATCTATCAAATAAGAGTCACGTTTCATCTCTTTTGCTATGAGTCTTATTGTCTCAGGTGTACGTTTTACTGGAATGCATAAAATAACATAGTCAGCTGTTAGAATGGCTCCTACTAGTGACTGCGCCTTTGTAACTAATTTATTTAAAATTACTTTTTCAGAGTCATATCCTATTATGTCATAATCTTTCTCAAGAAAATACTTTGAGAACCATTTCCCCATTTGGCCTTCTGCCCCTATTATTGCAATCTTCTTCTTCATTATTTACTCCTTAACCTGTCCTCTATTATTTGCATTCCCTGATTAAGTGTATCTTCTGGCTGGCAGGCTGATATTCTGACAAATCCTTGATAGTTTCCAAACCCCTCCCCAGGTGCTATTGCCACCCCTGCATCCAAAAGTTTGTTTGTAAAATCTACTGAATCAAAATTTTCTTGTCTTACTTTGGCAAACAAGTACATCGCACCATCTGGTTCAACAAAATCTAGTTGCATTGTTTTTGCCCTTTTCGATATAGATTCTACTCTGTCTTTGATAGTTTTAGTATTGTTAGTTGTATCTGCCTCTAATGCCTTCATGGCAACATATTGGATTGGTTCTGATACATTTGTTAATGCTAGAGCCTGAAGCTTTGACATTTTTTCTATAATGTCAGGACTGGATATTGCATATCCAATTCTAAAGCCTGTCATGGCATGAGATTTTGAAAATGACTGGGTCACTATGGATTTGTTGTATCCATAAGAGAGTATGCTCTTCCATGGTTTGTATGCATATGCAGAGTAGATCTCATCACTTAACACATACAAATTATTCTTGACTGCTAAATCCATTATCTGATCTTGTAATTTTACTGGGAGAATCTTGCCAGTTGGATTGTTTGGATAGTTGAGAGCAATCATCTTTGTATTCTGATTTATTGCATTCTCTATGTCTTTGATATTTGGCTCCCACTTGCCTTCAAGTGTGGTGTGAATGGTTCTAACCTTTATTCCAGAATTGAGAGCGTTATCACGATACGCGGGCCAAGCTGGTTCTATTATTATTATCTCATTACCTGGATTCAATAGGCTTGAAATTGCAAGAAATATGGAAAACCGTGCTCCGGGGGAAACCAGAATATTTTGCGATGATGTTTTTGCCTCAAATTTTTCTGTAACATACTTTGCAAGCGCATCTCTGAATTCTGACATTCCTTTTGAATCCCCGTATTTTGTGTATCCCATATCATAGACTTCGGAGAGTGCATTTTTGACAATCTTTGGTGGTAAGAAATCTGGCTCGCCCACCTCCATATGGATTATTTTTTTTCCGTCTCGTTCCATTTTCTTTGCTTTTAAAAATACAGACAAATGTGTCTGCTTGTTTTCAGATTGAATTTTGACTGATTCATTTAACAGAAAATTTAACATTATCATGGCAGTTTTTTCATCTAGTCCTATCTCTTTGCATAAAGTCAATACTCTAGCACGAAGTTGATTTTCTCTTTCTTCATCTGTAACTCCTATGCCAAGATTGCTCTTTAAATTTCCAATTTCCTTTGCTGCATCATTTCTTTCTTTAAGTAATTTTATAATGTCAAATGTTATTCTGTCTATTTTATCACGTAAGTTGTTAATGTCTGACATTTCTTATCTGATGACCAAGGGAATGAAACCTGCCCTGATTGCATGATCCGCAAGTACCACTGATACTAACGAGTCTACTACCGGGGGTGCACGAGGAACTACACATGGATCATGTCTTCCTTGAACTATCAAAGAAGCGGGTTTCTTTGTTTTAAGATCAACAGTCTGTTGTTTTTTTGATATTGATGATGCTGGCTTGAATGCAACTCGCAAGACAATTGGCATTCCTGTAGAAATGCCCCCTAGTATTCCACCAGCATTGTTAGTTTTAGTTTGGATTTTTCCATTTTTAATTAAAAATTCATCGTTATTCTCTGAGCCATGTAATGTGGAACCATGAAAACCAGAGCCAAATTCTACCCCTTTTACAGCAGGTATTGAAAAAAGTGCTTTACTCAAATCTGATTCTAAAGAACCAAAAATGGGCTCACCTAGCCCTACAGGTAAATTCACTGTTAATGATTCAATAACGCCTCCTACAGAATCTCCACTACGTCTTGCCGAAAGAATTGTTTGACGCATCTTATCTGCAAGCTTTGGATCTGGACATCTTACTTCATTATTGTATACTGAATTTTTCATTTTCAGCGTTGCATGCTCTTTCATTTTTATATTTCCAACTTGACATGTATAGGAAAAAGTCTCAACTCCCAAAGTTTTTAAAAGAAGTTTTCTTGCAATGGCTCCTGCCATGACAAATGTAGCTGTTAACCTTCCTGAAAATCTCCCTCCTCCCCTAATGTCGTTAAATCCTTTGTACTTGATATATGCGGGATAATCTGAATGACCAGGTCTTGGTTTCAAAGTGAGATTGTCGTAATCTTTTGAATGCTGGTCTTTATTCCAAATGATCATTGTGATTGGTGCACCAGTAGTATATCCTTTGTACACTCCTGAAAGAATCTCCACTTTATCGTCCTCTTTTCTTTGGGTTGTAATGACGGACTGACCAGGTTTACGCAAATCAAGCATGACTTGAATATCTTTTTCTTCAATCTGTAATCCTGCTGGACACCCATCCACTGTTGCACCTATGCATCTTCCATGACTTTCACCAAAACTTGTAAAAACAAAACGCTGTCCTATGGAGCTTGAAGACATGATAAAATTTTCTTTTACGCGTTTATAATCTTTCTAGAAAATAGGGCTCTTTAGGATGAAATTATTGAAAAATCTATCTTATATCAAACTATTATTTTTGCGCCAATTTTCTTCATATCTTCTATAAATGTTGGATATGAGACATCTACCGAATCAGGATCAGTAACAGTACAATTTCCAACAAACATGCCTGCGATAGCAAGTGCCATGAAGAGTCTATGATCTTCTGAAGAGTCTAATTCAGCATTCTTTAGGATTTTTGGGGCTTCTAAAATTAATCCGTCATCTCTTTCTGTTACTATGATTCCAATCTTTGCAAGCTCTTTTGCCAAAATTGCAATTCTGTCTGTTTCTTTAAATCTTGCATGTTTTACATTGTAAATCTCAATTGGTTTTGATGTCTTAAGAGCTAGAATTGCCATTGGTGGAAGAAGGTCAGGATTGTTTGAAAGATCAAATCTTCCTCCATTGAGAAGTTTTGGAGAAGTTATAGTTATTTTTTCTTCGATGCTTATTTTTACACCGAGTTTTTCCAAATATGATATTATTTCTTGATCTCCTTTAGGCAAGTCTCCAATAGATGCTTCAATCGACATGTCTTCTCCTAGTAATACTGCTGCAGAAAGTAAGAGTGCCATACTTGAGAAATCTGAAGGAACTACAAAATCCGTGGATTTGTATTCTTGATTTTGAACATTGTATTTTTTGTATGGCAAAATTACATTAACTGAAGCACCAAATTTTTTCATTGTAGCAATTGTAGAATCAAGATATGGCTTTGATACTAGATCCCCATCAATTTCTAATGAAAGTCCATTCTTCATCTTTGGACCTGCAATAAAAAGTGCGGAAATAAATTGGCTTGTGATTGAACCGGAAATATGTGTAGCCCCTCCAACTGCCTTTCCTTTTACTGTGACTGGGGGTTTGCCATCCGTTGATGTGCAATGTACTCCAAGTTGTTCTAGCGCATCAAGAAGTGGCTGCATTGGTCTCTTTTTCAGACTTGAATCGCCAGTGAGTGTTATCATATCATCTGAAAGGGACGAAATTGCAGTTGCAATTCTAATTGTAGTGCCTGAATTTGATGCATCTATCTCACAAGTCTGTGGAATTATCTCTCCTTTACTTTCAATTATAACCGTTGAATTATTAATTTCTATTTTGGCACCAAAAACTTTGCATGCGTTAATTGTTGCCAGAGTATCTCTGGAAAGCAAAACGTTTTTCAAAGTACTTTTTCCATTGGCAAGTGCAGCCAGAAAAACAGCACGATGAGAATAACTCTTGTTTGGGGGACATTTTATGACACCAGAAAGACGTGACTTGTCAACCTTACATTTCATAAACTTCTGCCTTCCTATTGTTTATTGGAGAAACTATGGTCTCTCCTTCTAAAGATGAGAGTACTTTCTTTACACTAGATATTTTATCATTATTTGCAACTGCGGCTATTGAAGGTCCATTTCCAGATACAGATGCACCAAGTGCTCCGCTATCTAATAGATCGGTTATAATTTTTGGATCAGAACCTAATATTGCAGAGGTGGCAAGACCATTTAGTATCATCGCATTCCAATAGTCTGACTTGTTGGCAAGATCCCATGCTTGTGAAAAAACA